>NYVB01000076.1 GCA_002684315.1 Planctomycetaceae bacterium
TCGGATGCCTCGGGCCGATCGGTGGCGTGGCTACGGGCATCTCTACGGCTACCCCGACGAAGCCGTCGACTTCTTCGTCGAAGCGGGCCTCGCCGCCGATGACGGTGGTGAGATGGGACCCGGCAAGGATCGTGAGTTCATGCAGATCCCAACGCATGTCGCCCAGACCGGACGATTCACCTACGCCGTGCCGCTGGACCATGTTCCGACGACGGTCGACCGGGCGCTCGCAGATCGGGCCGGGCGGATCCTTGCGGCCTATGAGGAACGCCGACTTGAGATGGATGACGCCGACGACATGATCGAGTTGCTTCTCCGACTCAACGAGCGATTCGAACGTCTTTCGATCATCGAACGAACACGGATCGAAGAACGAACGGTCGTGTCTCCACGGTAATCCCGATGGTGACATGATCACCACCGAGATTTCGCCGCTCCGATTTCAGGCGCTTCACCAACGGATCAGTTGCTCCAGTTGTTGAGCAGGATGGTCAGATCCGCACCACCCACGAAACCGTCTTGCGTGATGTCCTCGATGCATCCGGAACACGAACCCCAGTTCGAAAGCAACAAGGTGAGATCCTCTCCGTTCACGACGCCGTCGAGGGTGAAGTCACCAGGGATGCCGCCGGGTGCGAGCATNCCCATGATCGTCACATCGTCGAGGTTCCAGCCACAGTACGTNACCGAACCATCCGTGGTGCCCATCGTCCATCTCAGCTGCACGATCGATTCACCATCGGCGTACTGCGAGATGTCGATCTCGATGTCCTGCCATGACGTGTCGGAGAAGCTCGCTGCCTGGTTCTCGTAGATGACATCCCAGGAAAACCCTGCATTCGTGCTGATCGAGACATAGGCATGATCGTAGGTGGAACTTTCGACTCCCAACCAGCGCTTGAATTCAAGCGTGGTCCCGACCGAACCGGAACAGTCGAAGATCGGAGTGGTGGCGTGGGTCTGGGAAAGATTGCTTGCGTACTGGCCAGCGAGGTTGTAGCCCACGACGTTCGCGCCGGTGGCACCGGATGATGGATCGCCACCCGACCCCGCAGGCTGTCCCCACGCCCAGTCGCCTTGCAGCGACCAGTCGGGATCTTCGTCCATGTTCCATTCGACGAAGACCTGTGGACCGGTGGTGACGGTCACATCGACGGTCGCGAGATCGGAGACGCCACCTTCGGGTGGAGTGCCACCATCATCGGCCGAATAGGTGAAGGAAGTCTGGTATTCGCCGGNTCCCGGAGTGAAGCGGACCATCGCCTCTTCGGNATCACTGAGCGTGTAGGGCGCGAACGTGATGGTGGCCCCGTTGCCCAGATCGGTCAAAGTGCCTGATGGCAGAGACTCGATCGTCACCGAGAGTGAACCGGGGTCTCCGTCATCACTCGCCAGAAGCTGAATCTCCACCGGTGCCCCCGGGTTGGTGCTGACCTGGATGTCCTGCACGCTCGGCGGACTTGGCAGACACCCTGACTGACTTGCGGAAAGGTCATTCGGTTCNAATTCGGCATCGAGGCCCGCTCCGGAGGAAAGTCCGACGATGGAATCGGAGGAGTCGATGTTCAACCAGGTGACCACGATGTCACCACCGGATTCAAGAACGACCTGGAAATCATTGTCATTCGAGGTGTTGTACTCAGAGATGCCGCTCCATGTGATCGCGATGCTGTCTCCGGCAACCCGGCTGCTGATGGTGCCACCGACCGTGGGGTTCAGATCATCGAAGAGAGGTGCGATTCGAGGAAGGCTGAAATGACCCTCCAGTGATTCGCCGTAGGCGGTGTCACCAGATCCGAAGGTCAGATAGCCGTTGCTTCCGACGTAGACGTCGTCGTAGTCGGTTCCATAGAAGTCGAACGTGAAGGGCAGTTCGACCAGAGCCGAATCGTCATCACCCAGAGCGATCGAGGTTCCACCAACGGGATTGATGGGGAACGCATCCGCCGGTTCGACACACGGAGCATAGACATCCGATCCGCCGACGAGTACGAAACGAACCGAGGTGGATTGAAGATCGAACTCGCCCGAGAATTGTTCGGTGTAGAAGTCGGGCGCTTCCGGAAGCGTGAAGCTGATGCAGTCGGCACCATCCGCGTACTCGATGCCGTTTCCGGCTTCATCGGTGAGTTGCAGTCGGCAGAAGTAGGTCTGGGTGTCCTCGAGTCCGGAGATCTCGATCTCCTGATCTGCGGCGAATGCGTTCGAGACCTCGATCTCGGTGAGCGCGCCACAGGCGAGGCCCCAGGGAATCGAGATTCTGACGGGCTCGTCACTGACGACCCGGATCGTGGCGGAGCTGGCCGAAAGCGTCAGATCGACCTGGATCGGAACNTTGATCGTGCCATCCACACGGGCGCTTCCGACCACGTCCACGTTCTCGTTCTCATCGGCGTCCAGTTCGTCGACATAGGCCACGTAGACGGAGGTGCCTTCGGGAGCGTAGAGCGCCTGAAGACCACCGGTCGGTTCGGTCGAGCTCAAGGCGACCGACCCGGTGAAGATGCCGTCATCGGTGGCTTCGGTTTCCAGAGTCATGGTAAATCCGGTCGGATCAAGGTCGCTGTACACCAGGACATCAAGGCTCTCGATGGCGTCGTCGTCGAGGTTCAGATCACAATCACGGACCCGCACCGTCACGAGGGTGTCGGGTTGCACCGCGGCACTTCCGAAACCGGCGACTCCGGTCGAGCAGGCAGCACCGATGGTGTAGAGGAGTGGTCGGTAGTTCAGNAGACTGCACCGCATTCGATTGACCTGTTCCACCGTGAAGGTGTTCATGCAGAGGTCGTCGGAATAGTCCATGTAATTCTCGATCGGATCGACCGAACCACAGCTCGAAGTTCCGGTGGAACAGCCGAAGTGGGGTCCGCTTTCGGAGTTCGTGTCACAGATCAGATCGCTTTGCGTGTAGCAGCTNCCGCTGTCGCACCCACCCTGAAACGTGTGAAAGAGACCGAGATAGTGACCGACCTCATGGGTGAGCGTGCGGCCCTGATCGAAGGGAGGTCCATAGGCACCATCGCGTCCGTAGGCTTCCCAGAGCACGACCACCCGGTCTTCCGGTTGACCGGCGGTGCCATCCGCGGGGAATCCCGCGACGTATCCCAGAAATCCACCCGCGGTGTTGGTGTAGATGTTCATGTACTGCTCGGTGTTCCAGCCGAGTTCCACGTAGTAGGTGCCGCTGTCGTTGTACCAGGTGGTGTTGTTGGTGTAGGTCACGCCGTTGGTGGGATTGCCGTCGGGATCGGTGTCCGCGAGATAGAACTCGATNCGNGCTTCGNTGCCGGGNTCNCCATTGCTGCCGAGAATCGCGTTCATGTCCTCGTTGAGAATGTCGATCCCGCTCTGCACCATTTCCAGACTCAGATCACCCAGGGTGCCACTGTCATCACGCAGAACGTGCACGACCACCGGAATTCGATAGTCGGAGACCGAGGGAAGGTAGGCGTCGCTGATCGTGGTGGACCCCATCGTGCAGTCGGAGGGGTCGAGACCGGCCAGCTGGCCACCGATTCCGGCATCGAGATTCGGAAGGGGTGTGCCGCACCGCGAGGATGATCCAAGGACGCCCGCGTCGTGGAACGCACGCCAGCTCTTGTANGTCTTCCTGCGAAACTCGATCTCGCCGTTCTCATTCTGCCAGGGCTTCGAGAACTCCTGGCCGTGGGCCTGCGTGATGGAACCGAGTGCGATCGAGATCAGAACGAGCAGGCATGCCTTCATCGTGGTTCTCCAAATGGAACGTTGAAACGAAATGGACTCATCCAATGTAGCGATTGGAGGCGTTTTTTTGGAGAGAAAAAGAGTGTGACGACCGCCCCGTCAGGCGACGGGCGCNCCAACCAGGAGCACTATCGACAATCCACTGTCAGCAGCAAGTGCCCAAGTCGGCGGCAGAGCGGCGCAGGCCGCTCTCAGGCACCGCGGGTGGTGTCGTTTTCGGGTCATGGATTCTCAAAGCGCTTACCGACCTGCCAGCGCGAAATCTTCTGGACCAATGCGCAGGCATTCATGCCGGAGGAAGATGAGATTNCAACCGGGTCGGACGGAATCAGCGGTGACCACGTCGAGGGTGGTTTCATCTTCCCCTTCGCGGTGGGTCTGACGGAGAGCATCGGCATGGGACTCATGTTCGAGACCGACTTCGTATACGACGACCTGGATTCCGGATTCGATACGGAATTCGTCGCGACGGGCGTTCTGGGATTTGACGTGACGGATGCGTTTGGCCTGTACGTCGAAGGCATCGCGATCGAAAGCACGGATTCCGACGTGTCCTTCCGAGGGATTCTCGGNTGTGGCGCGACGTATTCGCTCACCAATGACATCATGTTCGANGCAGGCGTGAACATCGGTCTGGTCGGCGATGGAGACGATGTCAACATCTTCACAGGAATCACGTTTCGATTCTNAATCTGTCGTCACGAGAGAAAGTACACGNAAAAGAGACCCGCCCCGACGAAATTCGTCGGGGCGGGTTCGTGTGCATCAGGTGTGCCTGGGTCACTCAGGAACAAAGGCCCCATTTGGCAAGCAGGACTGCAAGGTCCAATGGACCCACGATGCCGTCCTCGTCGAGGTCTGTGCCGGGATCACTCGAGCCATCCGAGTTCCAGGCTGCGAGAATCCTCGACAGGTCGACCGCATCGACGACTCCATCACCGGAGATGTCGGAAGGACAGGAAACGGACACCACTGGGGGAATGGTGAAGGCGGCCTGCTGCTGGTCCGTTCCGGGTCCCTGATTCCAGGCCACTTCGAGTGTCGTGCCCTCGATGGAGAAGTCGCCGTAGTAGGAAAAGCGGCCGACGAAGACGCCACGTCCGAATCCCGATGGTTCACCATCGGGGCCGGCGAGTGCGACCGGACCGACCTGGCCGGCAAGCGTTTCGGGGGTGTTGTTCCACCACCCACCGCTGTTTGGCTGGGGATAGGCGAAGAAGAGGTCGAATGGATTCGCGAAGTCGTCGTCGAGTCGCTGGCCTGCGCCCACGCCGGGCGCTTGTTCTGGCCGAAGCACGTTCTGCTCGACTCCGCCGATGGTGACGAAGGAGTCGGAGCGACGCACGCTCTGGAGGTCGAAGATGCCACCGGGGTTCTTGGGAAGCCACCAGGTGTTCGTCGGGAATGCGGGCTCGGAGGCGCTCTGGAAGTAGACCACCTGAGCGTCGGGGGCCAGGCTGAAGTTGAAGACGCCCAGAACGGTGTCGGCGTCGTCATCGGAACTGACGTAGACGTCGATCACAGTGGTCATTTGCACGGACTGGCCCTGATCAGTGGAGCTGTCNGTGTAGCGGGTGGTGTAGACGCCGGTGACGTCGGCAGACGCGCTGGCGACAAGGAAAAGGAGGACGCTGCTGGAGAGGAGATGGTCGTATTTCATGATTGTCCATTCGATCGGAAGTGAGGTATGCCAACGCGAACTTTATATGTCAGCTCGTTTGACACGTCATGGTGAAATTCGCACGTACGGTTCGAATTCGCGTGCTGAGCAGTGGATTCAGGAGCATGTCACCTGATTCAATGACATGACCAGGTCAGGAAGAAATCATGACGAAGCAAGCAAGATTCAAGACAGACGAAGGTTCTCTCACGCCTGATTTTCCAAAGCGAAAGGAGATGAAACATGGCAGAATGAGGCCATGAAGAATACGACGAAGATCCTGGATTATTCTGATGACGGGGTGCTGGATCTCATGCGGGACAGGGCTGCCTTCAAGACATGGGAATTCATACGATCCATGGGCAGAACCACGACCATCGAAGAGATCCGTTCGGGTACGGGACTGAACACGAAGGCTCTTCACGAGCACATCGACCACCTCCTCCAGCACGAATTGGTCAAGCTGGTCAGAGCACGCAAGCCCAGAAAATCCATCGGGTATCGCTCACTGGTGGATCGACTGGTCATCTCCTTCGATGAGGATGATGAATCGATCACCCAGGACCTCATCGCCTTCTCGGAGGAGACTCGCGAGAAATACGATGCGAATGTCAAGCAACATGCCGATCCAGACTTCAACCCCGAGTTCGGATTTCGATTCCAGCTGAGGGAGACGGTTCATTTCACAGAGGATGAATTCGCGGAACTGAAGAGGCGAATGCTCTCGGTCGTCTCGTTTCTGACCATGCCCAGACACCGGAAAACGCAGACCAATGATGATGCCGATGGCTCGGAGATCGAGAAAAGATGCTGCAATCAGGCGATCAAGATCGAGTTGGTGCCACTGATAGGAGATCTTCTTCCCAACGCATCAATGATCATGAGCCCCCGTTCGCAACTCTGGCAATGGGACAACGAGAAGATCCACTCGGGAGGAATGAGCACGCTCTCACCCCGAGAGCGAGAAGTCGTGATGGGTCTGGCGGACGGATTGTCCCGCGCACAGATCGCCGATCGAATGGAGGTCTCCGTGAATACCGTGTCAACCCTCACCCAGCGGTCCTACAAGAAGATCGGTGTCACAAGCCAGGCACAGTTGGCGGCCCGAATCTCAGGTCATGCTCGCGAGAAGTTGGCCGAGTCATGAGCGGACCCTAAATCTTCAGCCTGTGATGGTGACGACCACGAAATCGATCAGGAAAGAAGAGACCACCGGAATCCAATCACGGCTTGAGATGGACGCATCTTCTCTCAAGCCTGACTCCCGAGAGCGAATGNACATGACACGATCTCCGGGAAGTTGAATCGCCATCGAAGCGAAACGGCCAAGGCGCCGTCTTTCACACATCGTCTTGAGATCATCCATGCACCGAATTTCCGATCGCGAAAAACCATTGCTCGTACCCGCCGGACTCTGGCTCCAACTGAAGTCGCATAATCCGATTCTCGCCCGGACGGCGATTTTTCATGCTGCACTGTTCCTGATCGCTCTGGGGCTCTACATGTTTGATTCTCGCGAGATCATGGGAGTCAACGCATGGATCAAGCCCATGAAGTTCACGGTCTCGATCACCATCTACCTGGCAACCGTCGCCTGGCTGATGGGGCACATCAAGCGTCCNCGCTGGGCCGTCGGCACCATCGCATGGGGNATCTCCGCCTGCATGGTCGTCGAAACCACACTGATCTTCATGCAGGCGGGACGCGGAGTCAGATCACACTTCAACGTCATGACGCCATTCGATGCAGGCGTGTTCAGCATCATGGGAGTCGGAGTCATCATCGACTCGTTCCTCATGGCACTCATGTTGCTGCTTTTTTTCAAACGTGATGTGACACTCGCACCATCCAGACTCTGGGGCATACGGATCGGAATCGCCATGTTTCTGGTTGGGGGCATCGTGGGCGGCTGGATGAGCTCGCAGGGCGGGCACACGGTCGGCTCGGAAGACGGCGGACCGGGCCTCCCCTTTCTCAACTGGAGCATGACCGGTGGTGATCTGCGCATCGCTCACGCGCTCGGCCTGCACGGGCTTCAGGTCATGCCGATTCTCGGCTGGATGATCTCCAGAAGCGGAGATTCAGAAAATGGCCGTCTGGTACCGGCCTGGGCGCTGAAGACGNTCGGAGTGCTGTACGGAGTGATGTTTCTGTTCACCTTGCTGCAGGCATCGCAAGGCAGAACGATCACCTCTCTCTGGGGATGAGGTGCCGACGACCGGACATGACGAAGAAGGACACGTCGCTCACTTCTTCAAAGTGAGTTCCACGATGCAGAGCGAATGAGGCGGCAGGCTGACTGTNCCTTCGTCGAACACCAGCTCTGTCTTTTCAGGGGCCACACGATTNGGATGTTCGATGTCGTTGAAGGCATCCGGTGAGTCACCGGTGAGAATCGTTGCCCGAAAAGTTCCATCGATGGGTGCGCCTCCGATCGAGACGGTGCAACACACCGACTTCGAGGGATGACGATTGATCATGGCCACGGTCCAGGTGGTACCCAAGTCATCGACGGTGGCGATCGCATCGACCAGGGCGACCGAAGAGTCACCGTGTGTCAGTCGGTCCGATTCGATGTGGGCATTCGCCACATTTTCCTGAAGAAGACCGGCATACATCGCCATGGTGTGAAAGTGAGTGCGCTTCACGATGCCTTCCGGGTGAACGCGAAGCGGCCCCGTCTGATTCACGAGACAGGCGATGTTCGCCATGGTGACGTCATCCGCATGTCGAAGACAGGCGTTGAAGAACGAAGCACAGAAGAGCGCATCCGCCATGGTGTAGAGCGAGGGTTCGAGACTCTTGTTGCGGGCGTCGATCAGCGCGATGACTTCGGGGTCCTGAGGGTCGACCGTGCGCGGATGATGACCTGAGAATCCCGGGTGATGCCAGGAGCGCAGATTCCACTCATCGAACGCGATCGTGAGCCGCTCACCCAGGCCGGCCGCTTCGATCGAATCGACCACCGCACCGATGTGGGCGTCAGGCTTCTCGCTGAGCATCATGCAGGACAGATAGTCGGGCGTCTGGTGATCTGCGAAATTCGGAATCCAGTATTCGTGCACCGAAAGAAGATCGAGGTGTTCGCCGGCGGTCTCGAAGAGATACGGTTCGATATGGGCGTTCGGTCCGTGGGATCCGGAGCAGGTCACGGAGATGGTCGGGTCGACCGCCTTCATGGCCACCGCGGTGTCACGGACCTTGTCGGCGTAGCCTTTTCCGACCTTTTCGTTGCCGACACTCCAGATCTCGACGTCGAAGGGTTCGGGATGACCATTCGCCGCACGCAGTTCGGCGAGCGGGCCGGTCACGTCGTTGCAGTAGCCAACCCAGTCGGCCATTTCCTGAACGCTCGCAAGGCTGTTCTGGCAGATGTACGGTTCGGCGTCGAGCCGGCGACAGAGCTCGATGAACTCATGCGTCCCGAAGGTGTTCGGCTCCC
>NYVB01000077.1 GCA_002684315.1 Planctomycetaceae bacterium
TCGCGGCACTGCAACGTGTCGCACGTCTGGACGGCTTCAACGAGCGTGCGGCATTCAGCCTGCGTCTACTCGAGGAACTCTCCGCGTTCGAGACGATCGAGACCGAACATTTCATCATTCGCTATCTCCCCGGCGAAGACGAGGTGCTCGTCAAGATGATGCCCGACGCCCTGGAGGCGATGCACCACGATGTGACGGCGCGTTTCGATCACGAACCCGTTCAGAAGACCGTGATCGAAGTCATGCCGAACCACGAATTCTTTTCCGTCCGCATCACCGGGATGCCTTGGATCCATACCGTCGCTGCCTGCACCGGACCGGTCATCGCGATGGAGGTACCCAGAAAAGGAGCACCTTCGCTGCATCTGGGATTGTTCGACTGGCTGGACACCCTGCGTCACGAATACACCCACACCATCACGTTGGATCGAACCCGCAACAGGATTCCTCACTGGTTGACCGAAGCCGCCTCGGTGACCATGGAGCTCGCGCCCCGGGATTACCCGACGGCTCGGATGCTCGCCATGGAACTCCGGTCTGGTCAACTCTTCGACATGCAGGAGATCGACTGGGCCTTCGTGCGTCCCAAGCGGCCCATCGATCGACAGCTGGCCTATGCCCAGGGTGCCTGGATGGTCGAATACATGAACGAGACCCACGGCCCCGATGCCCTGGTCGATCTGCTCGATCATTATTTCAACGGGCTTCCCCAATCCGACGCGATGAACCGTGTTCTCGGTGTCACCGAAGAGAGCTTCCATCAGGGTTTTCTCGACTGGGCGCAGGCGGAGGTCGCGGCGTGGGGTTTCTTCGCATCACCGTCCGTCAACGACCTGATCGACGAAGTCGCCCGGTCGTCCGAACGCGATGGTGCTGATGATCCCGATCCCTCCAATGCGGCGAAAGTCGGAGCCTTCGTCCCCGATGATGCTCAGATCGAACGGTGGTTGGACCAGCATCCCGGTCATCCGGATCTTCTCGAGTCGATCGTCCGACGCCGGGTCGATCGTGATTCCAGAAGTGATTCCGAGACCCTCGGGTATCTCAAGCGATATCGAATGGCTCGTCCCGTCGATCCCTATCCGGATCAGGTTCTCGCTCGACTGTATCTCGATTCCAACGAACGACATCTCGCGGTCGCACCACTTTCACGACTTGAAGCACTCGAGACCCGGGATCCGTTGTACGCGCATCAACTCACACTGCTTCTTCGTGAACTCGGTTCCTTCGAGGAAGCACGATCGAGTGCCTCGAAGATGCTGCGGATAGATCCCTACCGACCCGAATTTCATGAACTTGCCGCTGCAGTCTCGATCGAGACGGGGCGTTTCGAGGAGGCCCGTTCCTTTCTGGAGGCATTGATCATCCTCGAACCGGATCAAAACAGACATCCACGCCGACTTGAAGCCCTTGAGCGGATCATTTCCGATCGGAATTCGAATCGGCTCGATGAGATCTCTCGTGAGTCTCCTACCATGAAGTGAACATTCACCCGAGGTATGAGATGTCGTTCCCCACGAAGAATTCGAGCATGCTGGGCCTCATGGTCGCGACGTTCATCTCGTCGACGGCGTTCTGTCAGATCACGGATTTCGAATTCACTCTCGAAGACGTGGTCCTGCCGAAGGGCATCGGCCCGACCTGCGTCGATCTCCATGACATCGATGGTGATGGCGATCTCGACGCCGTCGTCGCCGGCAGGAACAGAGAAGGCCGGGTGGTGATCCTTTCCGGAACCCCTGATGGTTCGCTGGTCTTCAACCGTGAGCTGGTGGGGTTCGGTCAGACCGACTGGGTGGAAATCGCCGATCTCGACGGTGATGGCCATGTCGAGATCATCATGGCCATTCGAGACCTCGAGGGTGGCGTACAGATCTTCGACGGCCTTCCCGGTGGTGCCTTCGACGACACGCCACGTCGACTGGACGCCGGCCGTGAATGTCGCTGTCTCAATGTCCTCGACATCGATCTTGATGGTGATCTCGATATCGTGTCACTCGGTCATTACAGCGAGGACGTCCGTGTTCTCGCCGGTGATGGTACCGGCGAGTTCACCCTCCTCTCCCGACTTCGAATCGCGCCATGGCGCAACGGCTATCCGTTTCCCCAAAGCTTCACCATGAAGGATCTCGACGGCAACGGCGTGCTCGATCTCGCGACGGTCTCACTTGGAACCAGTCGTCTGCATCTGAACCACATCGTCGACGGTCGCCTCACATCTCCCACCAGATCCTGGAAGCCGCCGACCATCAACGACGGCGATCAGGGTGGTTGCGCCTACGGTGCCTGGGCTGATTTTGACGGAGACGGTCATCTTTCCTGTGTTCTGCCTCAGACTGCGTTCGGACCACAGTCGTTCGTTCTGTTCGAGTTGGACGAGTCGGGTCTGGTCGCGGAGAAGACCGTTCTTCCCGGATCCTCCCAGGGTCTTTCCTGGTATCCCGCCGTCGGTGATTTCGATGGTGACGGCGACCCCGACCTCGTCATCGGGCACGCCCTGCCCGGACTCGTCGTCTTTCTGGAGAACGAGACTCCGAAAGGGGGACCGGAGGATTTTCTGTTCGCACAGACGTTCTTCGGGTTCGGCTTCGTACGTCAGCTGGTCGTGTCCGATCTTGAGGGTGACGGTGATCAGGATCTCGTCGCCGTCGACATCTCGCTCGACAAGCTCGTTCTCATGCGCAACGGCCTCATCGGGGGTCTTGCCGGCGAGTCCTCCGGGGCTGACACGCCTGATGTTCAGCCACTCGACCCGGCCCTGCTTCCCACTTCGACCAGCCTCGTGAAATGGCTGAGTGATCTGATGCCGGCTGAAGCCCGCGCATTGCACCGTGCCCGATCAGCCCCGTCACCCGTGACTCCTGATGAAAGGAAGCGCCGGTGAGGACGACTCATCTTTTCCATGTCCTGCTGCTCGGTTTCGCATCGGCATCGGCATCGGCACAATGCCAGAGCGGTCCCTGCGATGAACCACATGGTGGCTTCGGATGCATCGTTGACGAGTGCTGCGAAGCTGTCTGCGATGTCGATCAGAATTGTTGCGAGATCGGGTGGGATGAGTTCTGCGTGATCTTCTCCGAAGAGATATGCCCTGGTCTCGCCTGTCCGGGGTCGCAGCCCTGTGATCAGTTCTCGGTCGTTCCCGGTTGTGATGACCGCGACTGCTGCCGGTTGAGCTGTGACCATGATTGGTACTGCTGTTCGATCCAATGGGATGACCTCTGCATCGATCTGGCAGAGGACATCTGTTCCTCGCCTTTGTGCGAACTCCGAATCCCACCCGGGGCCATCGATGAATCCGAGCCATGCGACGAACGCCTCAACGATGGATGCAACATCCTCTCCGAGGAAAGCACCTCGATCATGCTGGGTGACGTCATCCTGGGAACGACCACGACGTCCACCCCTCGAGACACGGATTGGTTCTCCTTTCAACTCGAGCAGGCCACCACGATTCGCGTCGTGCTGGAATCGGAGTTCCCTGCCCAGTTGACCCTGCAGTCAGGAGTCTGCGAGGGACCTCTCGAGTTTCATTCGATCCACGAAGCCCTTCCCTGTGCGGAGGCTCTCGAAATCGATCTTCAACTGGGCCCTGGTGACTGGTTCCTGATCGTGTCTCCGGGGTTCGAACAAATCGCTCTTCGCGCCTATCTTCCTTGCGCTCTCGATGAACTGGAGAAGGGGGAGGATCCCCCCGCCACGTATTTCGGTGTCCGATATCTCCTTTCCGTTCTCCCCGGTGAGATTCCATGCGCGACCGATCCGGACCTTGATGGTGACGGTATCGTCGGAGGAGCAGATCTGACACGACTTCTCGTTGAGTGGGGTTCGGGAGATCCTGTGGCCGATCTCGATTGCGATGGTGTCGTCGGTGGTGGGGATCTCACGGTCCTGCTCTCCTTCTGGGGCACCTGAAGCACCGATTCGATCTCTGGTTTCGCACCTGATTTTCAATTTCTTCAACTGCCTTCATGCTGTTCTGGCTGTAGGGTTGGGTCACCATCTGATCGTGAAAGAAGGAAACATTCATGGCATCGATTCCCCGAGTCTCCGGCGTCTTCGCATCATCCAGCGTCATCATTCTTTCAACGATCGCCTCCGCTCAGAACTATCAGTTCTCAATCGATCAAGAAGACAGTTTCATCCAGCAGACCCTGAACGTCTCGATTCCGCTGACCGGAACGTTGATCGGAAACTACGATGCCGAGACCACTCCGGATGGCACGTCGACACTCCCCGGTCTCTTCGGGGGAAGTGGAAACAACCCGATCGATTTCAGTGCGACTCTGGTGTTTTCCGGATCGAACTCGTTGTCACCCGAGGGATCATTCGATTTCACTCTCGATCCCTCCGGAAACTCTGCATCGGTCGAAGGCTTCGAGCTGAACGTTCTTGGTGGCGAAGTCGCGACCGTGACTGCGACCCTGAACCTGATCTACAGCACCTTTCGCACCGTGTCGCCCTCGGGCATCTTCATCGGTGGTATCGAACTTCCGATTCCTCTTGGCGAGATCGAGCTTCAGAACTGGACATTGCAGCAGACCGTTCCTTCGACCGTCGTGCTTCAGGACGATCCCTCCGGTGCATCGCTGCTGGGCGTGCTGGCTCTGGAGTCCAACTTCTCCTTCATCTTTTCGGGGGAGGAGATCGTCACCGACCCGATCCCACTCCTGCTGCCACTGGACGGCTTTCTCGTCGAAAGTGACTCCGGCGCAGAATTGGCGTTTCTCTCCGAATTCGAATTCGATCAGGTGATTCCGGCCGTCGAGGCGGGCATCGACGACATTCCGTTGCCTGTTCCCACGATCCTGCCCCCTGGTGGTACCGCCAACCTCTTGATGTCGGCTTCGAGTGCTGAAGGATCCACCTCGGGAACCTGGAATTCAAGTCTGGTCGCCACGGGCGTACCCTCCGTGTGTTCCGCTGATCCCGACATCGATGGGAATGATGTCGTCGATGGAGCCGATCTCGCGACCCTTCTTTCCCTCTGGGGTGCGGTGGAGGAGGCGTCGCCCGGCGATCTCAACTGCGACGGCGAGGTCAACGGTGCGGATCTCGCCCAGCTGCTCGCGTCCTGGACGATCTGACGTCCGGCGAGGTCCTCGGGACTCACCAGGGCAATGCGCTCAGATCCAGGTTGCCACCCGAAAGAACGACCGCGGTCCTCTGCATTCCCGGTCGGGCTTTGAACTCCTCTTGAAACACCGCGGCGACTCCGACGACCGCGCTGGGCTCGACCACCAGCTTGGCCCGTTCCCAGACGACGTGCATCGCACAGATGATCGCCTCATCGGAGACCGAGACGATCTCGTCGACACGGTCTTGAATGATGGGAAACGTCAGCGTTCCGAGAGACGTCCTCAGGCCGTCCGCGATCGTTCGAGGTGGTCTTTGCGGCACGATACGACCCGTTCGAATCGATTCCGCGGCATCATCGGCAAGCTCCGGTTCGACCCCGATGATCCTGATGTCCGGGTTCAACGCTCGTGCCGCGATCGACATGCCTGAAAGCAGGCCGCCGCCACCGAGTGGAACGATCAGCGCATCGAGATCCGCGACCTGCTCGTGAAGTTCGAGATAGGTCGTCCCCTGGCCAGCGATGATTCGGTGATCGTCGTAGGGAGAGATGAATGTCGCGCCGTCCCGCTCGACGATCATGTGCGCGTTTCGTTCACGTGCTTCCTGGGTGGGCTCGCATTCGACGACCGTCGCGCCATATCCCTCGACCGCCGCACGCTTGACGCGTGGTGCATCGCTTGGCATCACGATCGTGGCCTTGATGCCTCGCGTCTTCGCGGCCAGCGCCAGTGCCTGGGCATGGTTTCCGCTCGAGTGCGTGACCACGCCACGCGAAGCGTCATCGTCATCAAGTCCCATGACGGCGTTGCAGGCGCCGCGAAACTTGAAGGCACCGACTTTCTGCAGATTCTCACATTTCAGAAAGATCGACCGACCCGCAAGCTCGTCGATCATGCCGCACGTTTCCACGGGCGTCCTTCGTGCGTACGGTTCGATCCGCTGCGCAGCATCTCTGATGTCCTGGAGATCGACCATGAGCTCAAACCACCTTCGGCGGGATCACTCCTTGCCGGGCGCCGTCTCGGCGGGCATCTCCGCCGGAGTGTCTTTCGTTTGGTCTTCCGAGTCCGAATCCGAATCCGAATCACTGTCCGTGGAAGAGGCCTCGGCATCAAGGTCGGCGGGGGGTGTCCCGAGGATCACGTGGCTTTCGCCATCGATCTTGAGGATCGCCCAATCAAGCTTGTTGAGTCCCTGGGGACCCTGACTGATCGTGACCAGGCCGCTGCCCTTGGGTCCGCTCACGTCGAAGGTCATTCTCTGTTCGTTGCCCGGAGTGCTCCAATCCGACATCGAATTCTCCCAGTCCAGGATGCCGGAATCGATGGTTCCGATGTACTCCTCGATGGTCGGTGTGCCTTCGATCTGGATTTTCACCGGTTGGAACGACCCCTCAAACACCATGTAGTAGCCCGTATAGATGCATCCGCCACAACATCCGAGCAAAAGGACGATGACGATTGAAATGATGGCGAAGATTTTCATTCAGGAGCTCCTTGGACCACCCGGCCCGGGAATGATTCGGTTTTTCAGACCAAACATTTCGTCTGCCTGAAATCGCTACGATAGTATCAATCGCTCGGGGCGTCCTGCTCTTTTCAGGACTGAGAAGAACCCGTGGAACCTGATCCGGCTGAAACCGGCGTAGGGAAGCGTCAGACCGTGCACTCAACCGCCGTGTCGGAGCTTCCCATCATCCAAGGAGGTCCCTGACCATGATCGAACAAGCCCCTCATAACTCTTCGAATGACGACGATCGTGGCTGGCCACTGCCTCTTCATGGAGCCACCAATCCTTCGACCGAAGCACAGGGAACCTCACCCGGATCATTCGCACAGGCCGCCCAGGTCGGTCGACCGTTGACTTACGCGTCGCCCGACACGCCCGGCATGCCGCCTGCAAGCGACAAGACGGCCTGGGATTTTCTCCCTCAGGGTTGGACCATTCGTGCGACCGATTCCTGGGAGACGGGATGCGCCGGTCATGGGCGGACGGATGCGACCTGGATCCGCTGCGAGGCACCCGATGGATTCGAACCGATCACCCAGCTCGAACACGCACGCCTTGGAACCATCACCCCTGAGATGACGAGAGTTTCCGAGCGAGAGGAACACCTGACCGCTCAAGAGGTCCGTGACGAGGTCGCGTCCGGGCGTCTCGTCATTCCCGCCAATCGCGTGCACCTCGAACACGAACTCGACCCCATGGCGATCGGGCGAGCCACCAAGACCAAGATCAACGCGAACATGGGTGCCTCGCCCGTTTCGAGTTCCACCGACGAAGAGGTCGAGAAACTCAAGTGGGCCGAACGCTGGGGCGCCGACACCGTCATGGATCTCTCCACCGGCGGTGACCTCGACGCGACCCGCCTTGCGATCATCAAGAACAGCAGCGTTCCGATCGGAACGGTTCCCATCTATTCGATGATCATCGGCCGAAAGATCGAGGATCTCGAAGAGTCGATGATTCTCGAGACTCTGGAGCATCAGGCCGCCCAGGGCGTCGACTACTTCACGATTCATGCCGGCACGTTGCGCGAACATCTCCCGCTGGTTCGTGACCGTCTGATCGGAATCGTCTCTCGTGGTGGTTCGCTTCTCGCGAAGTGGATGATCCACCACGGCAAGCAGAACCCGATGAACACCGCCTGGGAGAAGATCTGCGAAGTCATGCGTCGGTATGACGTCACGTTCTCGATCGGAGATGGACTTCGTCCCGGAGGACTTGCCGATGCGACCGATGCCGCACAGATCGGTGAACTGACCGCACTGGGTCAACTCACGGAACGTGCCTGGCGATGCGGTGTCCAGGTCATGGTCGAAGGTCCCGGGCACGTGCCATTCGACCAGATCGAATACAACATGAAACTCCAGAGACGGCTCTGTCATGGCGCACCCTTCTACGTGCTCGGACCGCTGGTCACCGACATCTTCCCCGGGTACGACCACATCACATCCTGTATCGGAGCCACCTCGGCCGGCTACCACGGAGCGTCGATGCTCTGTTACGTCACCCCGAAGGAGCATCTCGGTCTGCCCAAGCGTGATGATGTGAAGCAGGGATGCATCGCGTACAAGATCGCGGCACATGCCGCGGATGTCGCTCTGGGGATTCCCGGGGCCCGTGATCAGGATGACGAGCTGACGAAGGCCCGTGCTGCGCTCAACTGGCAGAAGCACTTCGATCTGTCCTTCGACCCCGACACCGCACGTGCCTATCACGACGAAGACCTCGACGTGGACACCGACTTCTGTGCGATGTGCGGTCACGACTGGTGCAGCGTGCGAATCTCGAAGGAGATCCAGGAGTTCACGAGCGGCAAGGATCCCGAGTATTTCCGTGACAAGGCCGTTCGCTCGGATGCCCTGACTCCGGAGCAGCAGGAGATCCTCGAAAAGCGTGGCGTGCTCAGCCCCGATGAGATTCACAAGCTCGCGTCGAAGACCAGCAAGAATGCCAAGGCCGTCGCCGGCGAAGAGGGCAAGGCCTCGTGTCACTCGGATTACGTGGATCCCGACTCGGCCAAGAAGATTCAATCGGAAAACCTCGTTCAATTGAACACGGCGCCCGCACACAACATTCCAACCCATGATCCGCTGATCTGATTCAGCCATGTCGAACACGACCAGAGAATCCCCTGATGATCACCCGGAACTCACTGATGTTCCGGAAATGAGATATCAGAATGCCTATCTCTGGTTCATCCTCGTTTCGAGTCTCGACATCATCCTGACCTGGGTGATTCTCCGCAAAGGTGGGGTCGAGGTGAATCCCATCGCGGAACAGGTGATCGATTCCTGGGGCCTGCCCGGGGCGATCGGCTTCAAGTTCGCACTGATGCTCTTCGTCATCATCTCCTGCGAGATCGTGGGTCGCACCCGAGACGCACTCGCTCGGAAGCTGATCATGCTGGGAATTCTGATCTCGAGTTTTCCGGTGGTCTGGTCCCTGACACTTCTTCTGCTGAACTGGCTGCGCCCCTGAATCGGATGATTCAGTGTCTCGTGTCCGTGCACTTGTTCAGCGGGCCATCGCCTTTTCAATCTGCGAGATCGTTCTCGGGATGGATCGTGTGAGGTTCTTCGATCCGTCTCGAGTGACCACGATGTCATCTTCGATTCGCACACCGAGATTCTCTTCGGGCAGATAGATTCCCGGTTCCACGGTGATCACCGAACCGGTCTTGAGCGGTCCATCCGGCGTGATGTCATGCACCTCGAGCCCGAGGTGGTGCCCGATTCCGTGGATGAAGTAGTCTCCGTAGCCGGCCTTCGTGATGATGTCGCGGGACGCCTTGTCGATCTGAGCCATCGTCGCGCCGGCCTTGACCTTTGCGATCGAGGCGTCGAGTGCCTTCAACACGATCGAGTAGATCTCTCGTTGTCGCTTCGTGAACGTGCCGTTCACGGGGAAGGTTCTCGTGACGTCCGAGGCATAACCGGAGAATTCACACCCGGAATCGATCACGATGAGATCGCCGTCCGCCATCGTCTGATCGTTGGCTCCGTAGTGCAGGACCGTGCCGTTGAAACCCGAACCGGCGATCGTGTTGTAGGCGGGGCCCCGCGAACCGTTCGAACGGTACGCGTGTTCCAGCATCTCCTGCACTTCGAATTCATTCATGCCGGGCGTCATGTTCTTCAGAACGGAATCGAAACCGAACGCGGTGATTCTTCCCGCTTCCTTGATGCATGCCTGCTCGGCCGATGACTTGATCGCCCGCATCCTGGCGGGAAGTTCGGTTCGGTCGACGATGCTCATGCCCGGAATGCGTTGTGCGACCTTCTGGAAGACCTCGAGATCCGGGGACACGGGCTGGGTGTGATTCGCGAAGCCGTGCAGACAGGCGAGNTTCTTCGATTTCTTCGCGGCAGCGGCGAGCATCATGGGAAGGCGGTTGGTTCTTGCCAGGCTCTTGATCCCGAGTTTCTTGACGAGCTTGGAGTCGATGAAGTCGCGTGCGCCATCCCATTTCTCGATTTCAGGGTCGAGCGGTTTGAGAAAGACCGTCGCGCGCTTGCTTGCGATCGGATTGAGCGGATCGAGCAGCAGAACCGCGCCGGCTTCGTCGGTGATCCCGGTCAGGTATTCGAACGTGGGATCCGGTTTCCATCCACCCCTGAGATCATGTCCGCCATCTCCCGAGAAGATCAGCCCCACCGAGTCCTTCAGTGACTTCAGGATGCTCTCTCTTCGTTTTTCGAACTCGGTGGTGGCGATGGTCGGTACGGGCATGGGCTGGATCTCCTTGAAAGGACTCAGTCTATCTTCAAAGAACGGCGTCGATCCCTCTTGGAATCGACGCCGTCGTAAATCNGTTGAAATGATCCTCTCGTGTCACCAGGCGAGGGTGCGTGCGCCAAGTGGTCGCACCCAGATGTTGGCGAACTTGACCGGATCGCTGTGATCCTGAAGCCTGATCTGACCGGTCGGATCGTGCTTCTGGTATTCGGCCTTCGAGCCGTGCGCCGTGATGCCCATGAACTCCGAATGGTTCTGAACGACCACGCCGTTGAAGATCACGGTGACGGTTCCCGCTGCCGCCAGCGAGCCATCGGACTTGAATCGGGGTGAGGTGAAGATGATGTCGTAGGTGTTCCATTCGCCGTTCGGTCGGCAGGGGTTCACGAGCGGGGGGTACTGCCCNTACATCGAACCGGCCTGGCCGTCGGGGTAGGTCTGGTTGGGATTCGACCCGAGGATCTGGACTTCATATTTGTCGAGGAAGAACACGCCGCTGTTGGAGCCGACCTGGCCATCGCACTCACGGTCGGCGGGAACGAGCCACTCGATGTGGAACTGACAGTCCCCGAAGGACTCGTTCGTCTTGACGTCTCCGGTACCCGGAGTGACCTGGGCCACGCCATCGGCGTCGACCTTCCAGCCAGCGTGGTTCCAGTGCTTCATGCCCGTACCCGGTCCCAGCAGCACGGTCGCATCGCTTGGAGCGGTGCCCGGTGCTTTCGCCGTGCCGGCCTTTCCGGGATTCACCATCCCGGGCTGCGGTCGTTCCATGTCGTGGACCGGCCACTCCTGATCACCAGACGTCGTCGCGTCATTGGGATTCGAGGCGGTGATCGAGAATGTGACCGCNAATGCGATCACGAACGAGATGAGCGTGGGAATGATGATCTTCATGGGGCCGAATGACATGGGGGGTGCTCCTGGAAATCCTCGTGATTTCATGTGTGTTGGTTGTCCATCCTCAAGGGTCTCAAGTCGAATTGTTCTCGTCAAGGTCGTGGATGCGAATTCGACGGGCGAGGCGCCGAATGAAGTCGGGCACCGACGGCCATGTCCGTTTGTGAATCGGTCGTTCGCACCGGAACGTGTCAGGGAACCGTGGGTGTCATGCGGGGTCTTGAAGGCCGATCCATGTGTTCACGACTTCGGCGATACGATCCGGGTGACGTTGGAAGATGAAATCCTCCCTGCGCCCCTGGTCCACGACCGGGTTCTGTTTCAACACCTTGATCAGCGCATCACGAAGCTGTGACGGACTTGTGGCGTCAATGGTCTCTCCCAGGCCGTATTGCCTGATGATGGTGCCGTTCGCACCATGGTCGCCTCCGAGAACCGGTCGCCGGTAGAGGGCGGCTTCCTCGGTGACCCCGGAGATGCCATGATGTCTTGGATAGAGCGTCGTGACCACATCACTCGCCATGAATCCCGCTTGAAAGATCTTGTTCGAGACGAATCCGTCATGGACGGTGATCCGGCCGCTCGAGACCTGGTCGTGTCTTCGTGCAAGTTCATTTCGAATCGAATCCGACAGACTGCCCATGATCAGAAGAGTGGTGTCTTGATCGGTGTTCTTCGGCCATGCCTGAATCACTTCCAGACTTCCCTTTCGTGCCGAATGTTCACCAAGCAGACTGATGACTCGTGTCTTCTCGGGTATTCCCAGCAGGTCTCGAGCCTCACTCCTGTTCATCTCGGTGTCTTTCACCGTGGAGAAACTCACGAGCCCCATGTCGAGGCCCGCCTTGATCGCGGATCGATGAGTGAGCGGATCAAGCGTGAGAATGTGATGGCCACATCGGCGCATTCTCGAGCGCATGATTTCACGACCCATGGCGAATCGGATACCGAAACCCCCGTAGCCGAGTCTTGGTTGGTGTACCACCGATCGCGGTTGATGGGAACGCATCTTCGCCGCCTGTGAGGTCCCCGGTTTCATGCTTGCGATCGCATCAGCGGTCGGCAGGACGAGGCGCTTCGCACCGCTTTCTTCGTATGCGTCCAGAACGGAATCCGCCACGAGCTCGCTGTCCTTCGAGAAGATCCTGCCGAAGCCGCTGGAAAATGCCCGGAGTCCCGTTCGAAGATCGATTTCGTCATGAGCCAGTTCACGCGCAACATCGATCTGATCACGATTTTCATCGGTCAGCTCCGGAACCAACAGCCTGACATGCCGCCCCGTCTCACGAATCTGATTCGCAATCATCGCCGCGAAGACCAGCGTATGGCCTCGCCAGCTTGGCTCTGCAACCAAGACATCGGGTCCTCTTCGCATCACACGGTCGTCTTCGAGGCATGATCCTCGAGAATTCGATTGGCGTAGTTGTTCATGGCATCGCGAAGCTGTTCGAACGACTCAAGTACATAGAGAATCGGCTGGTAGTGATCGATTTCAAACGAGGTTTCACAGACATGGTCGAGATCGAACTCACGTCGTTCAACTTCCTTGCTTTCGAGCGCATGGACACTCTCTCCCGGTGAAGAGATCAGCCCCGAGCCATAGAGCTTCAGCTTGCCTTCTTCTCGAATCAGTCCGAATTCGACCGTGAACCAGAACAGCCGGGCAAGCCGGTCGACATGGTGGGGGTCATCGGTCACCGCGGCGGCCTTGCCGTAGGTCTGCAGGAAATCAGCGAACACCGGATCCGCATGCAGGGGGACGTGTCCGAAGATGTCATGGAAGATGTCGGGCTGGGGCAGATAGTCGATCGATTCCTTGGGTCGGATCACGATCGTGGTGGGGAATTCCCGACGCCCCAGGCATGCGAAGAACGCCTTGGCGGGAAGGTATCCCGGTACCGCGCAGCTCTGCCACCCGGTCAGTTCCTTGAGATACGTGTTGACGCTTTCCTTGCCCGAGAGGTGGGGGATGTGCGTGCGAACGAGATTGATCGCCCTGGCTCCGTCCAGATACACGTTCGAAGCCACGGACTCCAGATAGTCCATCTGCTGCCCGTAGAGGATCGACCAGGTCTCCTGATTTTCCTGCGTGTATCCCTCGTATCTCTGGTCGATGTACATCTTCTTCGGATCGTCGAAGCCAGGTTGCCCGAAGTTGTTGGCGTAGTTCTGAGCCACCGACGCGGTCACGTCGTCGATCATGTCGTGATTAATGCTTCCACCCATCATGGGACTGACTCCTGTCTTCTAGATCCGAAGAGTCTACCACGACCGGTCTTCGTTTCGATCGATCATTCTCCACAGAGTCGGGCAAGAACCGACCGTGCGGCCTCCTCGTCGACCAGGAGTTCGGGTGAGGTCAATCGCATCACCTGAAATCGACCTCGGACGTCGAATCCAAGCGGATCGACGCCCACGAGCCTGGGATCGTTCAATTCGACGCCATTCCGTTCGAAGCACGCTTTTTGCATGCCTTCCACCAGCTCTGCATTCGCCCAGCGGCAGATCGCGGCTTCGCAGCCGGCAAGGCTGTTGGGAATCAGAAGGGCATCACCGTCATAGAACAGGCCGTCGAGCCTCGCCGCATCGATGTGCATGATCGCCCACCTGACATCATCCGGCTCACCGTGGTAGATCTGCCACCGGTCCGCCAGCTCACCGTCCACGCCGGTCTCTTCGAATGCCTCCAGGGTGACCATCACGTGGAGCGAGTCCTCCTCTTCATCGGGCATGTGAAGAACGGTGTCCCCCGAAGTCAGCATCGCGACCATGACCGGGGCGACGATCCGCCCTTCCTGATCGACCACGATCTTGATGGGAATCACGTTCTCGTCGAAGCGAATCAGACCTTCGAGGTGGCTGTGGAGATATTCAAGGACGGTTCGGATGTCCGGATCTATTTCGTTGCTCATGGTCGGGGAATGGTAGCGTGATAGGATCCGTCCATGACACTGATCTGCTGCCCGATCGCAATTGATTCCCCTTCGGACCTCTCAGAGGCGCTTGCCTGTGCCAATGAGGCCTTGGAACAGGGGGCACGCCTCATCGAATGGCGCATCGACGGCCTGGCGGACGACCCCGACGCCATTCAGGTGATCGAGGCTCTTCTTGAACAAGGCCCGCTCCCCGCGATCATCACCTGCCGTTCGACTCGAGAGGGGGGTGTCTGGTCCGGCGATGAGACCGATCGTGTCTCCCTGCTCGAACGAATCGGGGTGTCCAAGCATCCACCCCGGTATCTCGATTTCGAACTCGCCGATTACCTTCGAAGCGCGAACATCGCTCAGAAGATCGATCTCGTGGTCGCCCACGATCGTCAGACACGCGATGTCTCCACCGGACTGATCCTTTCGTCGCATGATTTCGATGGTCGCCCCCGGGATCTCACCAGACGGGTCACCGACATGGCCATGCAGTCGTCCTGCGCGATCTCCAAGATCGTCTGGTCGGCGCGTTCTCTTCGAGACAACCTCGAAGCCTTCGACCTTCTGCGTGATCGGGCCAATCCCACCATCGCACTCTGCATGGGCGAGTTNGGTGGAATGAGCAGGGTGCTTGCTCCGAAGTTCGGAGGGTTTCTCACCTTCGCTCCTCTGGACGATGACGATGAAACCGCCCCCGGTCAGATTTCAATCCGAACCTTGAAGGAGACTTATCGTTTCGATGCCATCAAGGCATCGACCAAGGTCTATGGAATCATCGGCTGGCCGGTCGGTGCGTCCTGGAGCCCCTCCGTTCACAACGCCGGATTCGACGCCATCAATCACGACGGGGTGTACGTCAGACTTCCGATCGCCCCCGGATGGGAGCCCTTNAAGGCGACCCTGGGCGCACTCATCGATCATGACGGTCTCGATTTCTCCGGAGGCAGTGTGACCATGCCGCACAAGGAACACCTGGTTCGGTTCGTCCGTGAAGCCGGGGGCACCCTGGACTCTGTGAGCGAGCGTTGTGGCGCCGCCAACACGTTGGTGGTCGGTGAAGACGGCTCGCTGGGTGCCATCAACACCGATGCACCCGCCGCGGTCGGATGCCTGGTCGAGGCGATGGAGATCTCGACCAGTGAACTTTCGGGGCGAAAGGTGATGGTGCTGGGCGCAGGCGGCGTCGCCCGAGCGGTCGTCGCCGGATTGCTCGAACACGGTGCCGCGGTCACGGTCGTGAATCGAACGCACCAACGTGCCGTCGAGCTCGTCGATGACCTCTCCGATGATCGTCTTCATGTCGGTTCATTCTCCGATCTCGAGGGCGGGGGGTTCTGCGCGATCGTCAACGCCACGTCCGTCGGTTCCCCGGCGGGCGATCAGCCGGATGCCTCTCCGATTCCAGATGACGTCTCGCTTGATGATTCGATCACGGTCCTGGACACCGTCTATTCCGCGATGCCCACTCCTCTGGTGATCGGGGCCATGCAGAACGGATGTCGTACCGCTGCGGGCGGTTCGATGTTCCTGCGCCAGGCCGAGTTGCAGTTCGAGATCTGGACCGGTCGTTCCGCACCCGAGGGTGTGATGACCGGGGTTCTTCTCAATTCCACGCTTGGTTCCTGANCCANCNCGAACNNANGGGCGTCNTCACNTCAGNTNTTCGNGCCACCATACCCACGNGCCTTGATCGGCTTGGGCGCGATTCCGACCACCCACTTCCGAGGAAGCAGGTGGCAGAGTGTCTTGATGATGANATTCACCTTCCCGATGATCACCTGCGGCTTGTCCGCTTCACACGCTTTCCAGCTCTCCGAGACCACGCGTTCCGCCGTGCTCCACATCCATCTCGGCATGCGGTTCATCGACTCGCGGTTTCCGAGGACGTCGTGGAATTCGGTCAAGGTGTATCCCGGGCAGCTCGCGGTGATGTGCACACCGCTGCCACGACATTCCAACCAGGCACCCCATGACGCGGAGACCATGAATTTCTTGGCCGCCACATAGAGGCCACCGGCTGATTCGGGTGCGAACGCCGCCAGCGAAGCGACATTGATGACCCGTCCGAAGTCCCGTGTCCTCATGCCCGGAAGTACCCGGTGCATCAGTTCGAGTTGACCCATCATCAGGACCTCGAGGAAGTCACGCACGTCATGCCACGATGTCTCCAGGCCGCTTTTCGAGAGGGCGTATCCGGCATTGTTGATCAACACATCGACCACTCGCCGGTGTTCTTCGACTGCCTGCATGATCCGCTCCGTCGCTCCCGCGTGTGCGAGATCCTGCGCCAGCGTGAAGACCTCGACGCCATGCTCCCTTCTCATGCGACCGGCGATCTCCTCCAGGCGATCCTCTCGCCGGGCGACCAGCAACAGGTCGAAGCCGCGTTTCGCGAGAAATTCGGCGAAGGCCGTCCCGATGCCCGCCGAGGCACCGGTGATCACGGCGAGTTTACGAGTTGATTCGCTCACAACACGAATCTGCCGAGATCCTCGTCTTCCAGAATGGTGCGAAGTTTCGAACGAACGAAGTCCTCATCGATCCTGACCGAAACCTCGCCACGTCCGACCATTTCAGAGGCATCGAAGGCGAGTTCCTCGAAGACCTGCTCCATGATCGTCATCAGGCGGCGTGCCCCGATGTTCTCAAGTCGTTCGTTGGCCTCCGCGGCCAGATCCGCCATCGCATCGATCGCCGAGTCCTCGAATTCGATCGCCATGCCCTCCGTCGAGAGAAGAGCGACCTGCTGCTCGGTCAGCGAAGCGTGCGGTTCACTGAGAATCCTTCTGAAATCATCTCTGGTGAGTGCTTCCAGTTCGACTCGAATCGGAAAACGCCCCTGAAGTTCGGGCATGAGATCGCTGACACTCGCGGTGTGGAATGCCCCCGCCGCGATGAACAGGATGTTGTCGGTGTTGATGACTCCATGCTTGGTGGTCACGGCGCACCCTTCGACGATGGGCAGGAGGTCTCTCTGGACGCCTTGTCGACTCACTTCGCCCGAACCGCCTCGTTCGTTGATCGCGATCTTGTCGATCTCATCGATGAAGACCAGGCCGGACTCCTCGGTGCGCTCGATGGCTCGTTCGACGATCCGATCCTTGTCAACGAGTTTTTCGGTCTCTTCTTCGGTGAGCAGTTCGATCGCTCTTCTGACCGTGGTCTTTCTGCGGTGCTTGGTCTCTGGAACGAGTTTTTCCAGCATGGAACCGAGTCCGGGGTCCATCTGGTCGGGACCGGCGCCGCCCATCATCGGGATCGTCGGTTTTTCTCGAACGAGGATCTCGAGCTCCTTGTCGTCGAAGAGACCTTCGTCCAACTTCTTTCTCATCCTGTCTCTGACTCGATCATGGGCCTCCTGCGAATCAAGGGATGCGGAGGTCTCCTCTTCCGGTCGTTCCCCGTTCTGTGGCTCGCCAATGGCTTCTCCCAGCAGCAAGGAGACGACTCGATTACGTGCCGCATGCTCCGCCGCAGGGGCGACCTCGGCTGCATCCTCGGCGCGAAGCATCTTGATGGCGGCTTCCAGCAGATCTCGCACGATCGACTCGACATCACGCCCGACATATCCGACTTCGGTGAATTTGGTCGCCTCGATCTTGATGAACGGAGCGTCCACCAGCTTGGCGAGACGTCGAGCGATCTCGGTCTTGCCGACCCCGGTCGGCCCGATCATGACGATGTTTCGAGGCACGATTTCAGCGGCGATGTCCGTCGGCAACTGCATTCTGCGCCAGCGGTTGCGAATGGCGACCGCGACGGCGTGCTTGGCTTTCCGCTGGCCGACGATGTGCTTGTCCAGCGCGGCAACGATGTCTTTTGGGGTTCGAGTGCTCATGATCAAAAAGTCTCTTTCACAGCTGAGCTGGCAGTTGGGCCACTGGACTTGCTGAAACCAGCTTGGGGCTCCATACTCTACCGATCGAAAGGCGCAACGTATCGCCTTTCGTACCCAAAGCGGGTCCAATCGAATGACCGGCGGTTTCAGCCATGCGTGTGCAGGCCGACAGCCCGCCTACCCACGTGATACGGAAGCGGAAGATATTCCCATGAAAAAGTTGACCCTGTGCAGCGCCCTCGCAGTCTGCCTCCCGGCCCCAGCCGGATTCGCCGACGCAGATTCGGTCCGAGACCTTCTCGGCCTCTCCGTCTCCAGCGCTCAGGAGCCTGGAACACCCATCGGCACCGGCCACGCAAGTGCCGAAGAATCACCGTTCTACCTTCAGATCACGGCTGCCCCGACGATCGCCGGAACCATCAATTTCCAGCAGGGCGTGTCCAACGGTTTCATTTTCGACAAGGGCAAGGCACGCTTCGATGCCGGTGTCGGCTTCGATCTGACGTTCGGGTATCGAATTCCCGACAGCTACGTCATTCTTCAGGTCTGGACCGGTTTCTTCTGGAACGGGGTCGAGGAATTCAACGCCGAGCTTCCCGCCGACACACAAACGCCAATCCAGGCAGATCCCTACTCCTCGGCCGATGGCAATCTCTATCAGATCCCCCTGATGTTCTCCCCGGGCTTGGAGTTCGACCTTCCCGGTGGCTGGCCATTCCTGAGTGGCGGCATCATTCGTTTCGGCCCTTCCGTCGGTGTCAGTTACAACGATCTTTCGATCAACAACATCCGCAACAGCACGGTGGCCGGCGCGGAAACTTGGAGCATCTCCAACAAGTCATGGGTGCTCTCATATGGTGCATTCCTCGACATCGAACTGTTCCTGAACCACAACATGGCTCTGACCATCGGGTATCAGTTCCTCGCCACCGCTCCCATCGAGTACGGAACGATCGATGCGACCAATCCTGCTAACGGAGCCATCGTCCCGGGTCCAGACGCCAAGTCTAACAACACCTACACGAACATCGTTCGCTGTGGTCTCAGCTTCTACTTCTGATTCCACGTTTCGAACGATGACACGATCCTGAACGGGGCCGGGTACGAATACCCGGCTCCGTTTTTTTCACACGGCAGCGAGCACACCGATGGACATTTCACCGATTCTTCTGGCAGGCGACTGGTTCACAACCGACACCGATGGACCATTCTTTCAGGCCTTCAGCCCCGAAAACGGCGAGGCGTTGCCGCAACGCTTTCCAATCAGCGGTTGGACGGATCTTGAAGCGATGGCGACGGCCTCGATCGAGGCCACCCGGGCACTTGCGACGATCGACTCCGAGCGAATCGGTCGGTTTCTCGAGCGGTTCGCCGAATGCATCGAAGCCGATGCCGATCGTCTCACGAAGACGGCGTCGCTCGAAACGGGCCTTCCCCAACCGACCCGGCTGGCTGCGGTCGAACTTCCTCGAACCATCGATCAACTTCGTCAGGCCGCCCATGCCGCTCGTGACGTGTCGTCCACCAGTTGGCGTCGTCCGGTGATCGACCACGAGGCCAACATCCGTTCCTGTCTCGAACCTCTGGGCGGTGCGGTGCTCGTGATGGGTCCCTGTAATTTCCCGCTGGCATTCAACGGCATCTCCGGCGGCGATTTCGCCGCAGCGATCGCCGCCGGAAACGCCGTGATCGTCAAAGGACATCCCGCTCATCCCGAGACCACGCGATGCCTGGCCGAAGCCGCGAGGATCGCCCTCGAGGACACCGGCATGCCGCCGGCGACCGTGCAGTGTTTCTTTCATGCGGAGCATGAGGACATCGCACGGCTGATCGAACACCACGCGATCGCGGCGGTGGGGTTCACCGGAGGAGAACAGGCGGGTCGAGCGATCAAGTCCGTGGCCGATCGTTCCGGCACGATCGTCTCCCTCGAGATGTCCAGTCTCAACCCGGTGGTCCTGCTGCCCGGTNCCGATGACGATGGGCTGGAGACCTTCTCGGAAGCATGGTCGGGCTCGATTCTTCTGGGGTCCGGGCAGTTCTGCACCAAACCCGGCATCTGCTTCGTGATCGATGAGTCCGTCGCCCAGGGTCTCGCCGACCGCACCGTCACACACCTCGCCGGAACGGATTCAAGTCTTCTGCTCACCTCGGGAATCGTCGATGGACTCGAGAGCGGCGTGCGCCGGCAACAGGATGCGGGTGCGATTCTCCTGACCGGCGGTCTGCCCGTGGATGAAGCCGGATGGCGCTTTCAACCCACCTTGTTGATGACCAATGGAACCGGTTTTCTTGAAATGCCCGACTCGATGCAGCATGAACTCTTCGGGCCCGCCGCTCTCATCGTCGCGTGCGAGGACCACGCCGAGCTGCTTGCCTGTCTGCACTCCCTGGGCGGTCAGTTGACGGGGTGTCTCTGGGGTGATGAGAAAGCGATGCGTGGCGATGTCGCGGTCGATGTCCGCGCCGCTTTGCGACCGAAATGCGGCCGTCTTCTCGAGAACAAGATGCCCACCGGAGTGGCAGTGGTCTCTTCGATGGTGCACGGGGGTCCGTTTCCCGCGACCTCGCATCCCGGTTTCACGGCTGTCGGCATGCCCGGAGCGCTTCAGCGCTTCGCCGCGCTTCGATGCTATGACGGCGTCGATGAATCCCGATTGCCGGCGATTCTGGTCTGATCGACCGCCTTTGGTGCGGATCAGATCCTGGCGTGGTTCATCTTCGCTTCGGCGATGATCATGAGCGCGCGATCGCGCAGTTCACCCTCGAGTGCCATGCGTGGCATTCTGAGTCGTTCATTGCCAAGCCCGAATTCGCTCTGACACAGCTTGACCAGATGCACGAATTCTGGAACGGCATCCAACCGCAGCAGAGGCAGGAACCATTCGTAGAGTTCCCGACAGGCGTCCCGATCATCACCACGGGCCAGATCGAAGAGTTTCACGCTTTCGACCGGCAGCGCGTTGACGAGCCCGGCGATCCATCCATCCGCTCCCGCATCGACGGCCTCGACCACAAGGTCATCTATCCCGGCGAAGATCGCGAGTCGATCACCCAGCAGCCTTCTGAGCTCCGCGATCCTGCGAATGTCTCCCGAGGATTCCTTCACGGCATGGAGATTGGCATGCGNTCCCGCCATTTCAAGCACTTGTTCCGGCACGATGTCCGTGCTGTAGGCGAGCGGGTTGTTGTAGAGCATGCACGAGAGCGGAGTGGCTTCGATGATCGCTTCGAAGTGGGCCCTGGTCTCCGCCCACCGTCCGTCGTAGGCATATGGTGGCAGGACCATCAGTCCTTCGCATCCGTTGGCTTCCGCCAGTCGTGCCAGTTCGACGGCTTCCGCCGTGGAGAGTGCGCTGATNGCCGCGACCACCGGCGCACGCCCTGAGAGTTCCTGTGAGAGCCCCGACCAGATGGTGACCTTCTCCTCGTGAGTGAGCGTGCCACCTTCTCCGAGCGAGCCGGGTGTCACCATCGCGGTCGATCCNGCCTCGATCATCTGGCGCGCATGGCGTCTCATGAATGCGATGTCGATGTCACCGGCATCATTGAAGGGGGTGGTGATGGCTGGCATCACGCCGATCCAGTCGCTGCGTTGCATCAGCATGTTCTCCACGGTCCGTTCGGACCAGTCAATTTCTCAGTATTCCTTCGACGAAGGGGTCTTCCTCATCGAAATGCAGTTCGTTTCGCCCGGTGATCCAGGCACCACCGGTGATCGTCGGAATCACCGCATCGGGTCGGTCCTTGGCGTCGTGGTATCTCCCGATGAAGCGACTTCCGATGATCGATTCCTGGACCCATCGTTGTCCGTTGCGCAGTCTTCGGTCAGCGGCCAGGCAGGCGATCTTCGCGCTCAATCCCGTTCCGCAGGGAGAGCGATCATATTCTCCACCCGGACACAGCACGAAGTTGCGACTGTCACAATCCTCCCGGGTGGGTCGATCGAACAATTCGATGTGGTCGATCACCTGGAAACTGCCCTCTTCGGTCGTCGGATCGACGCCGTGGATTCCGTTTCGTTCGAGCGCTCGACGGATGTCGCCGGCCACCCGGCAGAGTTCACCCAACTCCATCGCGGCCAGGTCGAGACCGTGATCCTCCACCAGAAAGAACCAGTTCCCTCCCCAGGCGACGTCACCCGTGATCGGGCCCAGGCCCTCGACATCGATCTCGACGTCCTTCTGATGCCGGAAACTGACCACATTCTCGACCGAGATCATTGAATTCTCACCGAGATGCGCGGTGACCGTGCCGACCGGCGTGTCGAGTCGATGGAGGCCGCGTGAGATCCTGCCCAGATGGGCCAGCGTGGCGATCACCCCGATGGTCCCGTGGACGCACATGTGAAGCGTGCCCACGTTGTTGAAGAAGATCACGCCTGTTTCAGAGGAAGCCTCATCGGGTTCCACCAGAAGCGCCCCCACGATCGCATCATGGCCCCTCGGCTCACCGATCACCGCCTTTCGGAAGTCGTCATGACGCTTCCGAAAATCGGCCGCTTTTTCGGCGACGTTGTGCCCGTTGAGATGAGGCGCACCCTCGATCACGACTCTGGTGGGTTCCCCTTCGGTGTGGCTGTCGATCACGGTGACTGTTTCCATGTCCTGACGGTACCCGACTCCGGCGGGCTTCGCCTGCTCTCTTGCGGTATCCTGATTGCAACAGGAGATCCACATGACGCTTTCGCTTCCAACCTTCTTCATTCGAGCACTGGTCCTTTCGTCGGTGACTTTCTGCGTCTCCTGCGCCACGTCCGTGGACAGTCATCAGTCCGCGGTGGAACTTCGTGCGGCATCGAATTCCAGCATGAACGACTGGCAGCGACTGGACTACCACGTCGGTGGACTCGATACCTGGGTCGCTCCCGAGCCCACCATCGTCCTCGATGAGATCGTTTCGGCACGTCGGTCGATCGATGATTTCGGACGGCCCACCGTGATCCTGACCTTCACCGAGGAGGCTCGAAAGAAGATGACACGACTCTCCGTCGACCGGACGTCTCGTCCAGTCGCCTTGTTGGTCGATGGCAGGATCATCGCCGCTCCCGTTCTGATGCAGGAGGNGAGCGAGACTCTGACCATCTCCTTTGGAACCAGAGAGAATGCGGACATCGATGCCACCGAGCTGACTGATCGAATCAACAAGCGTCCGACTTCAGACTCGAAGTGATCAACCGAGACCCGGGGAGTGCCCGATCATGCCCACGCTGAGCTACACCACCGCCGGTGAATCCCATGGCCCCGGCCTCCTCGCCTGGATCGACGGACTTCCCCAGGGCCTGGAACTCGATCTCGAATTCATCGACAANGAACTGCTGCGACGGCAGGGCGGATACGGCCGAGGCGGTCGTCAGAAGATCGAGACCGACCGAGCGGAAATCATCACCGGGTTCAGAAGGGGACATGCCACCGGATCACCCCTGGTGGTTCGGGTCGCCAACAAGGACGACCGCTTGGATGACCTTGAGAGGACTCCACCGGTTCACCGCCCTCGTCCCGGTCATGCCGATCTCGCCGGAAGTGTGAAGTGGCTCACGACCGATTGCCGTGAAACGCTCGAACGCGCCAGCGCCCGCGAAACCGCGGCACGTGTCGCCGCCGGTGCGATCGCTCGTTGTTTTCTGCGTGAATTCGGAATCGAAGTCTTCGGTTTCGTGCGTGGTGGCATGGACGCGATGAGTGAGGTCTCACCCGACGAGAACAACTGGCGTGAACTTCTCGCGCTGCGTGATGCCAGCGACGTCTACGTCCCGGATGAAGCCGTCGGTGAACGCCTGCGTGCCGCCATCCGTCAGGCCAAGGTCGACAAGGACACCGTCGGNGGANTGGTCGAAGCGCACGTCTTCGGNTGTCCGATCGGNCTNGGCTCCTGCATGCACTGGGACCAGAAGCTCGATTCCAGAATCGCGGGTGCGGTCATGGGCATNCAGGCGTTCAAGGGAGTCGAGATCGGAATGGGTTGTGAATGCGCCCGTTTGAANGGATCCCAGGTCCATGATCCCATCGCGTACGACNCCGCTCTCAAGGNNTCGCCGTCACTTGGATTCGTCCGTGCGTCGAACAACGCCGGCGGACTCGAGGGNGGCATGACCAATGGCATGCCCATCGTGGTNAAGGGNACCATGAAACCGATCAGCACCCTNCTGCGTGGACTTCCCAGCGTCGATCTCAACACCAAGAGTGCNCAGGACAGTCAGTACGAACGCTCCGACGTCAGTGCGATNTCGGCNGCGAGCGTGGTCATGGAGAACGTCGTCGCCTTCGAGGTCGCGANGGCCTTNCGTGACAAGTTCTCCGGTGANTCGATGACCGAAGTNCGNGCCCAGTACGANGCGTTCATGNAGATGGCNCGNGCGCTTCCGCTCACGGATCCNNCNNCGAGCTGATCGNANNCNGCANCNNTTCAGCCNGNCGCNCCNGAATACAACCANTGTCCGTANCCGATCGTGAACGCCACGTTNCCGAGGANNGCATGTTCGAGNTCGGCCAGCCATCCNGANCCGCTCTTCAGGTNGGTNCGCATGAANAGCGCNCCNCCGATCGCGGTGATGACGGGTGCCACNACGTTTCCNAAGAGNANGTGNGAACACCCGAANCACAACGCACCGATGACGATCATCGTNCCNCCTGATCCNAGCANNGACGTGTANCTGAGGGNGAACCANCGTCTGAAGATGANTCCCTGNGGNACCACCGANAGAATCGGATANAGGCACAGCACCACNAGCCAGANGATNGGNCGTTCTCTGGGAAATTCGAACATCGGNCTCGTNGTGATCANCGGGTAGAGNGCGAGAAGAAGCACGCTGCAGAGGCTCACCAGCAGCAGGGCTTCGATCAGATCCGCACGAGTGGTGTTCGTCCGACGTTCTTCAGCCTCCGTCGAGACT
>NYVB01000078.1 GCA_002684315.1 Planctomycetaceae bacterium
TGTGACTCGAGATCGAACTTGTACTTGCGCATTTCCGGGAAGCTCGGCACGTGGGGATCGTGATACGAGACGTTCGATCCGGCTTCAGCCAGTCTCTCGATGATCTCCGCCGCGGGCGTCTCCCGAGGATCGTCGACGTTCTTCTTGTATGCCATGCCGAGAACCAGAATCTTCGCACCGTTCATGGCGAGTCGATCGTGATTGAGGGCTTCCGCGACCTTGGAGATCACGTACTTCGGCATCGCGGTGTTGATCTCGCCGGCCAGCTCGATGAACCTGGTCTGGTGTCCGACTTCCTTGGCCTTCCAGGTCAGATAGAACGGATCGATCGGAATGCAGTGTCCGCCGAGACCCGGTCCGGGGTAGAACGCCTGGAAACCGAACGGTTTCGTCTTCGCCGCCTCGACGACCTCCCAGACATCGACGTCCATGTCATTGAGCACCACCTTCATCTCGTTGATCAACGCGATGTTGACCGCTCGATAGATGTTCTCCAGAAGCTTTGCGCTTTCCGCGACTTCCGCGCTGGTGACTCTGTGAGCCTTCGCGACCACTCTCGAGTAGAGCGCCATCGCAAGTTCGGTCGCGACATCATCCACACCCCCGACGAGCTTGGGGATCTCACCCGCACTTCGTCCGGCATTGCCGGGATCCTCTCGCTCCGGACTGTAGGCCAGGAAGTAGTCCTTGCCGCATTCGAGACCGGACTCGTCGAGGATCGGTTTCATCTCGTTTCTGGTGGTACCGGGGTAGGTCGTCGATTCGAGTACGACGATCTGTCCGGGACGAAGGATTTCCGCCGCCATGCGGGTGGAATCCAGCACGTAGCTCAGGTCCGGATCATCATGCTTGCCCAATGGTGTCGGGACGCAGAGGAGGATCGCATCCGCTTCACGGAGATCCTGTTTCTCGGTCGTCGCATGAAACGAATCGCTCTTCTGGATCATCGTGAAGAAGTCGTCACCCAGGTGCTTGATGTAGGAACGACCTTCCGCGATGGCATCGATCTTTCTCTGATCGACATCGAAACCGATGACCGAGTATCCGTTTTCAAGCAGAGCCTTCGAGAGTGGAAGCCCCACGTACCCGAGTCCGACGATGCCGATCTTGGCGGTCTTGGATTCGAATTTCTCCAACAGTTCAACGGCGTCTTTCGAAGCACCTTTGAAAATCGCATCCTTGTCGACTTCCATCACGTATCCCTTTCGGTTTGTGTCATGTCACGGGTCAATGATGGTAGCTTCCACACCGCAGGGGGGAACATCAAATGCCCATGCCGTTCAAGAACCATCTTGCAAACCTCAAAGTGCGTACTTATGGGATCTGCGCCGCATCGGTTATCCGACCCTCATCGATCAGTCGATGAGTTCCTGTGGGTTTTCCAGCAATCGAACGACCGTGTTCAGGAATCGAGCGCCTTCCGCTCCGTCGACGACCCTGTGGTCGCACGAAAGACTCAGGGGCATCACGGTGCCGACGAACATGCGTCCGTTCTCCGCGAGGACCTTCTCCTTCGCTCGGCCCACGGCCAGAATCGCGACTTCCGGATAGTTGATGATCGGTGTCGCGAACATGCCGCCGTAGGAACCCACGTTCGAGATCGTGAAGGTGCCTCCGGCAAGACGTTCTCGTTCGATGCTTCGGTCCTTGCATCCTCGTGCCAGTTCACCGACCGCCTGGCCCAGTTGGCCGATGGACAGCGTGTTCGCACCGTGAATGACCGGAACCATCAATCCATGTTCGGTGTCGACGGCACACCCGAGGTTGACGGCATCCTTACGCAGGATCTGGGACTGGGCATCGTCCACGATCGCATTGAGCGAGGGGTGGCTTCTAAGTGCCTTGCAGATCGCGCTCATCACGAACGGAAGCATGGACATCTTCGCGCCGAGAACCTTGGCGTATTCCTTGCGCTTGAGATCGAGGTCGGTCACGTCGGCCTCATCGACCACTGTGAAGTGAACCGCGGTCTTCACCGAACGGTCGAGCGCTTCCGCGATCTTGCGACGAACACCTCGGAAGGGGATCGTCTCGACCACGTTTCCGGCGTCGACCGGTGGCAGGTCGGCGGGGATCGCGACCGCTTGCGGTGTGAAACCACCACTGACGGAGGTCGGGGCCGGTGCGCTCGAGGCGTCGCCCTGACTGAATCCATGGACATCGGATGCCGTGACACGACCGCCGCGGCCGCTGCCCGCGATCAGGTTGATGTCGACACCGAGTTCGCGTGCGATGCGACGAACGGCCGGAGTGGCGAGTGCCTTGCCGCGAACCTGTTCCGTACTTGAATCATCTTCGGTCTTGCGTGCGAAACGATCACTGACGGTCAGTTCACCCGAGACCGATCCCACCACGGTTCCGGCGTCCTCGCTGGCGGCATCTTCAGCCGCGGGTTCGGTTGTCGCGGTGGCTTCGACCGCCACGGCTTCGCTGTTCGAACCACCGCTGCCGTATCGAACCAGAACCGCACCGACCTTGATCATGTCACCGGCGGAGCCGCAGAGTTCGCTGACGGTTCCGGTCCACGGACTCGGGACCTCGACCAGAGCCTTGTCGGTCTCCATCTCGGCCAGAGTCTCGTGTTCCTTGATCTCATCTCCGACGGAGACCCGCCATTTGATGAGTTCNGCTTCATCCAACCCTTCTCCAAGGTCGGGAAGAATGAAGTGTGATCGGTCCTTTGGTTGGGTGACGCCTGCCATGGTCGTTCGCCTCGTCGTGTCGGATGGTGATCCGTCGGGTTCGTGTGGTTCGGTGAGGAATCAGTACGCGCGGATCTCGTTGATCGCTTTTTCGATCCGGTCCGCGTCCGGGAGGTATTCGGTCTCGAGCTTGTAGTACGGCATGATCGTGTCGAAGCCGGCCACGCGCTGGATGGGTGCCTCGAGATGAAGGAAGCATCGTTCCATGATCTGGGTCGCGATCTCCGCACCGAAACCGCTGGTCCGCGGTGCTTCGTGGACGATCACGCAGCGACCGGTCTTCTTGACCGAGGCCTCGATGGCGTCCATGTCGATGGGGTAGATGGTGCGAAGGTCGATCAATTCGATCGAGTCGTTCGAGCGTTCGATCGCCTGCATGCACTGCACGACGCTCGCACCCCAGGACACGATGGTGAGCTCTTCGCCTTCGCAGACCGTGCGGGCCTTGCCGATGGGAACGGTGTACTCGTCTTCGGGGACCTCTTCCCGGAACGCGCGGTAGATGCGCTTGGGTTCGAAGAAGATCACGGGGTCCGGATCACGGATCGCAGAGATCAGCAGACCTTTCGCGTCGTAGGGTGACGCGGGCATGACGACCTTGAGTCCGGGCTGATGCGCGTAGATGGCCTCGGGAGAATCACTGTGCAGTTCGGGGGCGTGGATGCCGCCACCGACGGGCACCCGAATCGTCATCGGCACGGTGAATGCCGAACGGGTTCGTGTGCGCATGCGGGCCGCGTGCGAGCAGATCTGGTCGTAGGCGGGTCCGAGGAAGCCTTCGAACTGGATCTCGGGAACCGGGCGCTGGCCCGACATGGCGAGGCCGATCGAGGTTCCGATGATGCCGCTTTCCGCGAGGGGGGTGTCGATGACCCGGTCGCCGCCGAAGCGGTTGAACAGGCCTTCGGTGACTCGGAAGACACCGCCGTTGAGGCCGACGTCTTCGCCGAGGATCATCACGCGTTCATCCTTCTCCATTTCCTGGACAAGGGCGAGGTTGATGGCTTGTACAAGTGTGAGATTCGCCATGGTTCGTGTTCCTTNTTCCGGCCTCAGGCCTTGGTGGTGGCCTGTTCGGAGGCGATCTGTGAGGGGTCCTGNCCGATCGAGGTCGTNCGCATCGTGTCNCGTTGCGTGGCGATCTGTTCGGGGATGTCNGCGAAGGTCCAGTTGAAGATGTCGTCCCGNCTCGGGGTCTCGATGCTTTCCGCACGNTCGACGGCCGCGGTCACNGTGGCTTCNGCGTGNTCGTCGAGTTCGACCTGCTGNGCGTCGTTCCACATGCCCTTGGCNTCGAGGAAGGCGCGCATNCTCTTGAGNGGGTCNCGTGACTGCCAGAGNGCGACTTCNTCGTCATCNCGGTAGCGACGGGCGTCGTCCGCGGTGGTGTGGTCGCCGAGNCGGTAGGTCACNGCTTCGATGAAGANNGGTCGNTTGTGGTNNCGGGCCGANTCGATCGCCTTCTTCATGCACCAGGCGACGGCGAAGATGTCGTTGCCNTCGCACTGNAGGCATTCGACGCCGTAGGCCATGCCGCGCTGGGCGACGGTGGGGGCCGAACACTGGATCGAGGTGGGGACCGANATCGCCCATTGGTTGTTCTGACAGAAGAAGANGACNGGGATGTCNAGGTTGGCCGCGAAGTTCATGGCTTCGTGGAANTCNCCTTCACTGGTCGCGCCNTCACCGAAGAANGTGCAGGCGATCTGGCTTTCACCGCGGTACTTGGCNCCCCAGGCNAGCCCGGTGGCGTGNAGCATCTGGGTNCCGATCGGCACGGCGATCGGGGTGCAGTAGTGCTNGCGGTCGATCTGNTTGCCNCGCTCNTCNCCCATCCAGTGCTGGAGNATCTTCTCCATNGGCAGNCCNCGCCAGAAGAGNCCGCAGTTNTCNCGGTAGCAGGTGACCATCCAGTCGGTGTCGTCCAGCATGTAGGCGGCGCCGAGGGAGGTGGCTTCCTGACCCATGTTCTGGGGGAAGGTGCCCATGCGACCGGAGCGCTGCAGCTTGAAGGCGATCTCATCGAGTTTTCGGCAGATCACCATGTGCTGGTAGAGCTTGAGGAGGTCCTCATCGGGAATGAGGTCTTTTCCGAGTGCCTCGTCGAACGAACCGTGTTCGTCGAGAATCGAAATGTGGTCGATGTGGGTTTCGAGAGCCTTGGTGATCGGCATGGGATCTGTCCTGTCAGAGTGCCCGAAAGACTCGGGCGGTTGATCATGTCGAAGACGGTGATGGGGCTGCGATTCGAGTGAGGTCTCACTCGAGAGCAGATTGGGGAGTGTACTCGATGCCCACTTCTTCGGTCAATTTGACTTGAAATTCATGTCGCAATGAAAAAACAAAAGTTGTTTATTACGACAAATAAGACCCTGAGAGTCTTTCTAGTCATTTTCCAGACACGTTTTTTATTGAGCTAGAGGATCTCTGTCGAGCTTCTCTTGGCCATTCTGGCGGCCTCATANGCTGCNGAACCCGAAATGGCCAGGAGTCCTGAGCCCGCCCAGCCAAGCGAGACGAGAAGATCGATCAGTGATTTTTCGGTGTCTTCTTCAGCCGCCGACGCTGTGGCGATCTCCGGGGTTTCGGTCTGACCTTCTTCTGACACNANGGCTTGATCCTGAGTGGGTGCCATGCCTGGCCGNTCAGCACCGATCAAGTCGAACCAACTGAGCAACCCCAGNCTGCCAAGCAACANGGCGCCAATGGCATTACCCCTGAGGATGCCTCTGGGGTAGCGCATTTTGAGGGCGCCCACCCCGACCCAGATGAAGAAGCCGCACAAACCACCGACCAGGAGAAACGTCACCACAGCCGCAAAGACCACGGCGCCCCACCCGAATTCCTGACTGCTCCCGATGGTCTCGATCGCCATGACGACCAAGGCGAAGATCATCCAGATCAGACCGATGACGCCATTGAGCACCCAGAACCAGCCTGCAAGCTTGATGGAGAGTGGTGGGGTCTGGGTCATCTGAATGGCTCCTTTGAGTCTGTGTGGGGGTCGACCAGAATTGTACGCCAGAATGATCAAAGGTCGGTCTGCCTCGGTGTACCATCACTTNTGCCATCCCCTGAGTCTCGCCAGGCATGATTTTTCTGATTCGAGTGTCGAGAGAATCTCATGACAGACGGAACCAAGCATTCAGAAGAGACTTCAGCCGACCTTGATCAGGATTGGTTCACGGTCGGACGATGGTGGTCCNAAATGCCCTCTGCCGGTCCTGGCCTCAAGCGACGAATGGTCGGTCGTCTGCTTCAGCTCCGTGGTCTGATCCAGTCGCCGAAACCCGGACGCATCTGTCTGGTCCATACCGGTCGCACCGGAAGCACCGTGCTGGCGAACATGTTGCGTGTGCACCCCGAGTTGTACTGGGATGATGAAACCCTCGGNCGTCGGACCCGCTGGTTCATGGGTGAACATCCNAACGCCTATCTCGGCCCTCGCCCGGCTCAAAGTCCGGTGGGAGAGGTCGCTCGTCGTTTCTGGCGGGCATCCGGGTCCCGTTTCGGGTTCGAGGTGAAGCCGATGCACCTGATGGCCTTCGGTATGACCGATCTTTCCGCCAGCGATCGCTTTTTCGACCGGCTGGGGGTCACCCATCGGATCGGGCTCGTCCGTCGCAATCTTCTGCGCCGGTTGATCTCCACNGAGCGATTTACGGTGCAACGTNTGATGCATCAAAANGTGACGTCCGCGTCCGAAACACGAAAACCCTTCGAGCTCTCGCTNGATGNNGTGCACTCCTACGCCGGAAAGCCTTTGANTCTGGAGGAGGCGCTGCGGGAGGAACAGNCCGCCGCCGAGGTGGTTCCAAGGCTTTGTGGGCCCGACACCCTCCAACTCGTCTANGAAGACGACATTCAGAACGANCCACGAGTGGCCTATCAAAAAGTGGTCGATCATCTCGGCCTGACCTCCACCGATCCCGAGGTCTCACTGCGACGCACCAATGTCGGCTCGCTTGACGACATCGTCGCGAACGCCGAGGCGATTCGAGCACGTCTGCGCGGCACCGAGTGGGCCTGGATGTGCGAAGCGTGAGCTCGATCTTGAGAACTGCTTCGCGGTTCGTATCATGTGACCATGCCTGAACCGAACACGACACCCTACGACCACACCCAACCCGGCACGGTGACTCGCGTGGTCTTCCTGGTGGCGGTGACGATGATCTGTGTGTTCTGGTGGAACGTTTCCGCGCCGCTCTTCACCTGGCTTCCCTTCGTCGTGGTCATGGCGCTCGCGCTTCTGTGTTTTCATTCACTGAACGTCAGACTCGACGAGCATGCGGTGCACCTTCGGTTCGGCATCGGACTCATCCGGCGTTCCATTCCGCTCGAGACGATCGTCGACGCCACCCCGGTGCGCAACAGCTGGCTGGCAGGGTTCGGCATCCGCTACATCGGCCGCGGTTGGATGTGGAACGTCTCGGGACTCGATGCGATCCGAATCGACCGCACGAAGGGCGGCTCTTTCTTCATCGGCACCGATGAACCCGCAGCGCTCGAAGCCGCGATCAACGCGGCCATCTCGAAGCGAGCCGATGTCTGAGGGCATCGTTCCGCCGCCGGCATTCTTTTCCTCGGTGTTTCTCGATTCTTTGGATTTGATTTTCACAACGTCGACGTACACTTGACGTATGTCACGTCATCGTGACCGGGACCACACGACATGTCGCACGCATCCGGGATTGTCCGCCCTTCCAGGGTTGAAGGAGGTTCGTGATGGAATACGCATTGACCGATCAGGACGACATGTCCGACGATGTCTCGTTGGCCGCAGCTTCAGTGAGTGACCCGGAAATCTGTCTTCGTTTCGAAGCGGTCTGCGAGGAGAAGTTTCAACGCCGTTCGAACTGGCTTTCGCTGTTGATTCTGGGGGCGCTGGTTCTGGGCGTCTGCTGGATGTTCGGGGTGCCGCAGATGATCCAGGGTTGGTATGCCGAATGGACGATGTCCTCCGAGCAGCGAGCTCTGCAGAACCATCGTGAATTCATGGCATCGTCGATGAATTTGGGCGCGCCACCACCTCGTCCACCGAGTTTTTTTTCGCCGATTCAGCAGAACCTTGCACCCATTCTGGCACTGTTGTTCGGACTCTTCGTCGTTCTCTTCATGATCGCAAACGAGGCAAGACTCGTCTGGCTTCGCCGATATCAGCGCAGACTTCGTGATGGTGTTCGTCGGTTCGGTCTTCACGCGTGTCCCAAGTGTGGCTGCGATACGCGCTCCGACGTGAAGAACTGCTCGCTGTGTCTCGAAATCATCACTGATCACGTTCCACCCTTCTGGCGACAATACATTCTCGCGGATCCGAACTTCGAGAAGTACGGTCACCCCTTTTTAAAAAGTCGAGTCCCGCTGAATCAGAGGTTTCCACCGGGACCGCTTGGGCGTGCCTCCGGTCTTCGACGAATTTTGATCCTCATGTGTGTTTCGTTCGTCATCGTTGCCGGTCTCTGGTTCCTCGTCCAGTACATCACCCCTTCCCCCCTCATCAACTCCATTCTCACCGGCACGGTCAAGATTGTTTTCGTGGTAATTCTGGGCAATGTCCTGCTCGAGCTCATCTTTAAGATGAGAACTTCTTGTTCCGGATTCTGCCCTTATTGTCAGTACGAACAGATGATCGAGAATTCCTCCGGCAGGTGTTCGGAGTGCGGCCGGACCTACCTGGAGGGACAGCTTCTGTACGGGATCTTCATCACTTCGAAAGCCGTGCGCATATGTGTCGCGCTGGGGATGCTTCTTCTCTACTTCTACTTATTCTTGTTTCCTCAGTGATCGCACCCGCCCGGACCATCAACCGGGTCATCACCTCGTTCCGAGTTCACATCGAGGTCACATGCCGACCGCCTGGCCGTCCGCGCGCGGATCGCTTCCCGCACACCAGCCGTGTTCGATGCGATGGATCGC
>NYVB01000079.1 GCA_002684315.1 Planctomycetaceae bacterium
TCTCGCGCCGCGGCGTTTCTGACGATGCCGTTGGCCGCCTCGATCTATGTCGTGGCAAGTGCGACCCACGTTCACACGGATGATTTCGCGTGGATGGCATCCGCGCTCTGCATCAGTTGCGTTCTCTTCTCGAAACGCTCCACGAAGATTCTGGTGGTCGCCTCGCTCGCGATGTTCGTGGCCGTCGCCGCCCGGCAGAATTTCATCTGGCTCGCCGGGCCGGTTCTCTTTGCCGGGCTGCTTGATCTTCGGCGTGAACGAACCGCCAACGCATGGAAGGGACTTCTCGCGCTCATCGCGGTCGTCATTCCCTCGTTTGCGGTGCTCATCACCTTCGTCATTCTCTGGGGTGGGCTGGTTCCTCCTCATTTTCAGGAGTTCCACGTCTCGTCCGGAATCGATTGGATCGCACCCGGATACGCCCTGGGACTGCTGGGTCTCTACGCACCATTCTTTCTTCTTGCGGTTCCGAAGACGGCTGTACTGGCTCGCGGCAAGACCACCATGCTCGTGGTCGCGGCTCTGGCAGGCATGCTCTTCGTGCTGATTCCAGAAAGCGCTCCCGACCTCGCCTCCGGCCGGACGGGCGGGCCTCTGTGGACGCTTTCCGGGCTCTGGGTCGTCGCCGACCGCTCGCTCCCGCTGGCGTGTCTCTCAGGATTCGGAGCGGCTTCCCTGGTGATCCTCGGCAGCGCGCTCTCCGCGACGCCCGCACGCCGGAGCTGGGCGATCCTCGTCTGCGCTCTGGTCGCTTCGACCGTGACTCAGATGGCGAACGCCCAGTCCTTTCAGAGATATTTCGATACGCCGACACTGCTTTTCCTCTGCTGGACTCTGGCCATGATTCTCGGTGATCGCAAGGATGCGGTCGGGCGGGCCTCGGGCGGTCCGGCTGGGCTGACCGTGGTGCTTGCCAGTCTGCTGGTAGTTCGATTGGTCGCTTTCTGAGCCGATTTTCGATCGCGCCATCTCTTTCGTATGCTGAGGCCCGATGTCTGGACTCGAACGCACCATCCTGCACTGCGATCTCGATGCCTTCTTCGCTTCGGTGGAGCAGCTCGATGATCCTTCCTTGCGTGGACGACCGGTCCTCGTCGGAGGTGTTGGAGCCAGAGGAGTCGTTGCCGCCGCCAGTTATGAAGCCCGTGAATTCGGATGTCGGAGTGCGATGCCCAGCAGTACGGCGTTGCGTCTCTGCCCGCACGCCGTGATGGTTCCGGGTCGTGGTGCCAGATATTCGGAACTCAGTCGTCGTTTCATGGCGATCCTCGAAGAAGCCAGTCCACTGGTGCAACCCCTCAGTCTGGATGAAGCCTTCCTGGATGTGACCGGTTCGCTTCGTCTGCTGGGTGATGGCATGGCCATCGCCCATGACATCCGGCGCAAGACGCTCGAGCAGCTTGGCCTGGTCGTTTCGGTCGGTGTCGCTCCGAACAAGTTCGTCGCGAAGATCGCTTCCGATCTTGAAAAACCCGATGCTCTCGTTTGTTTCGAGTCCGATGGTCTTGCTCGAAGACTCGCCGATCTTCCGATCGAGCGCATGTGGGGCATCGGTCGAAAATCCGCCGAGTCCTTCCGCACCAACGGCCTTCGCACCTTCGCCGATCTGCAGAAGATCGATCCCGACCATCTGGTTTCACTCTTCGGCGAATCCTCTCGTCGGTTTCACGAGCTCTCACATGGAATCGATGATCGCCCGGTGGTCTCCGAGCGGACGTCGAAGAGCATCGGACAGGAGCGCACCTTTTCCGAGGACATCTCGGATCGCGAAGTGCTCGGGGACATTCTGCTCGGCGAGGTCGAGCAGGTCTCCGAACGTCTCCGGCGCACCGGGGCGAAAGCCACCCGGGTGACCTTGAAGATTCGCTTCGGTGATTTCCAGACGATCACACGTTCCAGAACGATCGAGCAACCGACCGAAACCACCAGGACGCTCTGGGAACTTGCACGATCTATCTTCGAGGGGTGGTGTCTGGAGGGTTTTCAGCCGGTGCGATTGCTCGGTTTCAGCGTGGGTGGGCTCGATCGGAGCGGGCAGGTCGGGCTGTTCGAGCAGGGCGGTTCCGATCGTGATCGCGTCATCGACGAGACCACCGACGCCATCATCGAGCGATTCGGAACCAGTGCCATCTCCCGTGCCCGCGCCGTGAGGCGTGGTTCGGATCCCGCGGCCCGCGAGAAGTGACTGCCTGAGTCATTCTCCGCGCTTCAGCAGAGTCACTTCGATCGTCTCTTCCTTGCCGTCTCGAATGACCACGATCTCGACGACATCGCCGGGCTCATGCGTTCTCAGCTGATCGATCAGCACGCTGCGATCTCGGAGTTCACTGTCTCCCCAGAGGACCATGCGGTCACCGACTTCGATTCCCGCCATGTCTGCGCTGGAGTCATCGGTGACGAACACGATGCGGAGTCCGGGTTCACCGTCATCGGTGGTCGATCTGATGCCGAGCTGCACCTTGGGCATGTTGCGGGGTCGTGCGCGAACCCTGGTGGTTTCGCCGTTTCTGTTGGGGCGGGAGAAACCCATCTTTTCCGGACTGCTTGCGGCCGTGTACGCAAGTTCGTGGAAAAGCTTGACCGTCTCGGTCCCGCCTTCGAAGTTGATGAGATCGATGGTGTCTCTCGAGGTGTGGTAGTCGTTGTGAAGAGGGAAGGGCGTGATCGCGAAGAGGATCGGAACGCCCTTGCTGAGGAACTCCGAGTGGTCGCTGCCACCGCTGGAGGCTTCCGATTCCACGATCTCCAGGCTCGAGGCTTCGAAGAGCGGGCGTGCCCACTCGCTCATGCCTTCACCGGTGCCCGTTCCCGAGATGCTGAGACGACGATCGTTCTCGATGCGCCCGATCATGTCGAAGTTGATCATCAGGTTCAGATCCTCCAACGGCTGTGCGGGGTTGTTCACATAGAAGCGTGAGCCATGAAGTCCCGACTCCTCACCGTCGAAGGCGATGATGATGATGTCGCGCAAGGGCATGTCTTCGGGCGCTTCGTCGTAGGCGGTCTGGAGCGACTCGGCCAGCATGATGAGGGCCGCGACACCGGAGGCGTTGTCATCGGCACCGGGGTGGAACTTGCCTTTACCGGCCGAGCCTTCGTTGCTTCCGAAGTCTCCCATGCCAAGGTGGTCGATGTGTGCGCCGATCACGACGTACTCGTCGGCGATGTCGCCTCGTCCTTCGATCATCCCCAGAACGTTTTCGCCGTAGAGCTTCGTGACTTCGCGTCGACCCATCATGGTGACCATCACGTCGTCGATGTCGATCACGCCGCCTTCACCGGAATCGGCCAGGGCGCGCCAGTCCTCGATCGATTTCCCGTCTTCACTCTTTCCATTGAGGAGTCGCTCCGCTGATTCCGGTGTCATCATGAAGACTGGGACGTTGTCGACCATTCTCTGGGCACTGTTGAACAACGAACCGGCTCTTCGATCATCGGCTCCGGGAGGGTTCACCAGAATGATGCCTGCGGGATTCCGCTTGGCCACGGCTCGGAATTTGCGGTCGAATGTCGAACGCGAGGACCAGCCGCTGTCGGACCACAGACTCTTGCCATCTTCGTTCATCGGCTCGAAACGGAAGAGAACCGCGATTCTGCCGCTGAGATCATCGTCTTCGGAAAAGCTCGAGAACTCGTCCGGTCCGCTTTCGATGCCGTATCCCACGAATGACAATGGGGCGGTGATGCCCGCGTCCGAACCCATCTCGGTCATGATGTAGTCGGTGTCGAGTTCGAATTCATTGTCGCCGCTGCTGAGCCCGATATCGATCAGATCGGACGAGCTGCCGAGTGGAAAGGGCTGCCGGTAGCCCGAGCCACCGTCTTCGGTCACGTTCATGACGGGCTTGAGGCCTCGGGTCTTGAATTGTGTTTCGACGTATTCCCGTGCCAGCTCCGCGCCACGTGTGCCCGGAAGTCTACCGCCCATCCAGGGGCTGGCAAGGATGATCAGATGTTCCTGGTACTCACGGACGTCTTCCGGTGAGGCGCGGAAGATGTCTGAAAGCGGTGCATCCTCCCGGGCTTCCCGCTCCTGAGCGAACGAGGAAGAAGCGGTGGTGAGTGCAATCGCTGGAAGAAGGCTCCAACGGATCAAGGAATTCATGCGGTATTGACTCACGGGTAGCTCCAAATGGTCATGTCTAGAAATGGTTCGATCTTGAAAGGGTATCCTATGAGAAGACCCTTTTTCCGCCAAACCCCGCATTGGTTTCGTCCTTTTGTTTCAAACGGCGAAAACCAGACCGGCAGGAGCGCTTGATGCCTTTCTCACTCCACCTCATGACACCCCTGAGTGCATGTCTCCACCGCTTTTTTTCAATCATCCTGGCGATCGCCTGCATGGTCGGCATGTCCGCGACGGCACTGGCCCGACCGATGCTCGACCCGGTCGACGGTCCACATGTCGATCTGAAGTTGTCACTCGAACCAGATGCGCTTCGCATGCAGGTCACGATGAACATCGTCTTCCTCGATGAGGCGATGGAATTCGAACGAGAACTTGCGGATCGGATCGATCCCGCCGAGGGGCCGGCTCTGCTCGAGACGTTGCAGCAATGGGCGGATGTGGATCTCGTCGCCGACATCGATGGAGTCGCGGTGAACCCGATCGTGGACGGCTTGCTGATCAACGATCCCGACACGACATACCTCGCCCTGATGGTCCGAACCGGAATGCGCGGACTGAGAAAGGTCCGCTTCGACGTCGAGTGGCCATTGAAAAGCGAGCCATCGGACATCTCTCTTCAGTGGTACGTCTATCCGATCGACCCTTTCAGTTCGGTCGTCCCACCGGAGCCCATCACGATCGCAGCGGAAGCTCAGGTCGAAGGCATCAGAGAAGCCGTCTTCTTCAGCGAGGCGGCTCCGGTGTGGTCATGGCGCAGTGGTTCCACCGCCATCAATGAACGACTTGAGACGATCGCGCCTCCCGAGCGTCGCATGCCATGGCCTCTGCCGTTGCTTTCCATCATCGTCGCGGCCGGAGCGCTGGTGTCCTCGATCCCACTGCTGGCGTCACGTCGATCGGGGACTTCGTTGGTCGCGTTCATCATTCTTCCCTGCGCGGCCGTACTCGCCTATGCAGGCTCCGGTGTCGGAGTGGTTCAGATCCAACCCCCCGGAAGCGAGCGGCTTCAACTCCCCACATCCGCAGAGGCCGAAGCCATCCTGGTGCCTCTTCACGGGAACATCTACCGTGCATTCGACTACGTGGCCGAGACCGACATCTATGACGCGCTCGACCGGAGTGTCAGCGGTGACCTTCTCGATGAGCTCTACCGGACGATCTATGCCAGTCTGGTGATGGAAGAGGCACAGGGTGCCGTCAGTCGTGTCACCGCCGTGCGCCCCGTCGAGGTCCAGATCGAATCGATCGAACCGGACCCCGATCGACCGGAGATTCTCATGGCGGTCTCCTATCGATGGCAGGTCGATGGGAATGTGACGCACTGGGGTCACGTTCACGAACGAACCAATGAATATCTCGCGGAACTTGGTGTCCGTGGCAGCGAAGAGGGGTGGCGAATCGAATCGGTTCGGATCCTCGAACAGGAGCGCATCGACGAACCCGAAGAGGAGGTCTCTCCCGATGGGCTTCCCGAGTTCGGTGAGTCCGACGAGGACGTTCTGCTCTGATCTCGGCTCAAGACGGCTTCGACTCGTCGCGAGGCGTTGTCAGACCTGCTTCAACATCCAGCCCCGAACCGTGACCGGATCGGCGGCCATGCAGATCGGAGCTCCGATGGTCTGTATGCCGGCTTCGGTCACCAGGTCATCTTCGAGTTCCAGGAGCTCCGCCTGCCGGAGTGTCCACGGTTCATGGTGGACCGCGCCTCGCCACAGACGGGTCCCTTTGCCGGAGTAGAGGTTGTAGCGTTCGGTGAGAAAGTGGCGAAGCGACCCGAATTCACTTCGAGGCATGGCGTCTCCCGAACGCCATTTGATCCGCGTGCTCTTTCCATCATGTCGGGTCAGCTGATAGTCGTGCGTCCGCTCGGTCTTCGAGACATTGAATCGTGCATGGATGTAATTCAGATTCCAGAGGGTGCGGCCGCCGAACACCGCGAGTCTGCTTGCGGCGTCGAGGCTGTAGAACCACACGCCCGGGACGCCATCCTTCAGGACGTAGGTCCTCACATTGCATTCATGAAAGTTTCGTGCGATCGGCAGGGGGGGTAGGAACGTCGGCCTCGTCTTGGCCATGGTGAAGGGCACCAGAGCGATCCAGGCCGAACCGTCGAACGTGTCGACTTCCAATCCAGCGGGCAGAGTGGATTGCAGAAGATCCGGGTCCACCCGCCAGTGGATGAAGAGCAGATCCTTCCACGTCATCTTCATCGCGGCTCCCGGAGTCGTCTCTCCCGGAAGTCTTGATTCCCATCCGATATCGGCATGTGGTGATGACATGACCTCATGGTAGGAGTATTCGTGGTGTTCGCGGCGCTTTCTTCGATATAGTTGATGTTGATCCCTCGGAGGACATTCGATCGTCATGTTTCACAACATCATTCAGCATCTTCTGGTTGTCCCCATCGGGACAGCACCCTCACCCAGCGTGGCGGCTTCGCCTGATTGGTGGGGTGTTCTTGCCGGACTGCATCCGGTGCTCACTCATTTTCCAATCGCTTTGATCATCGTCGCTGCGGGTGTCGAATTCGTCGGTCTCCTGATGCGACGAGAGAAAGTCGCCTCGTTCACCGTGATCGCACTTCTCATCGGCGGGACGTCCGCGATGTTCTCGGCGTGGAGTGGATGGTCGCTGGCCGATGCCGGGTACGGCGGCCGTGGTTGGGAGCTCGAACTTCATCGTTGGCTGGGTGTCGCGGCAGGTCTGCTCGGGCTCCTCCTTTCCGTTCTGGTTCTGATCGCCTGGTTCGGTGGTCGGGCATGGGCGACCGCGATCGTCAGAGCACTTTCATTCGTCTGCGCGATCCTGATCGGTCTGGCCGCTCATTTCGGTGGGGAGCTGGTCTGGGGCGAATCGCTCGTCATCAAATCCCTGTTTCCCGAGCCCGGGGCGCAGCCGCTGTCCGTCTCCGATCATGTGCCGCCCGTCGAAGAGGACTCGGTGACCTCGGTGTCTCCCGCTCCGACGTCGGAGTCGGCGCCGAAGACCGAGCCTGCAGCTGAAGACATCGATCCGGTCGTTTCAGAAGATGATGGTTCCGCGTCATCGGCGTCCTTCGAGTCCGAGGCTTTGGAACCGACCAAGATCGCGATGGTCTCCTTCAGTGAACAGATCAAGCCGATTCTCGACATGCATTGCTGGAAGTGCCATGGACCGACCGGGCGTGCCCGGGCGGGTCTTCGGCTGGTGTCTCAGGATGATTTCGATCAGGTGCTCGACGAACATCCCGTGGTCTCTTCCGGAAGCCCTGACCAGAGCGAGCTTTTCGATGTGATCACCTTGCCGCGTGACGATGATGATGCGATGCCCCCAAGCGGTCCGGGTCTGTCCTCAGAGGAGATCGCATTGGTGCGTCTGTGGATCGAACAAGGTGGCTCGACCGAATCAATGGCGTCCGCTTTCGATGAAAAGAGACCTGTCCCCCAGAGTGCTCCCAGCAGCACTCCGAGGGCTTCACCCGACCAAGGCGATTCCCAAAGTGACCCTGTCACACTGAAGCAGGCGCAAGACATTCAGGAACTGTCGAAGGCGCTTCTCACCCGAGGTGTCACTTTGAAGCCGATCGCTCGAGATTCGAATTTTCTCGAGCTCAATGCGTCGGCGCTCAGTCACCGCATCGATCCACCCTTTGGTGATGACGATCTTCAGCGAATCATCGTGCTCTCGCCCGTACTGGTGTCTCTCGACCTCTCGCACACTGAAGTGACCGATTCAGGACTCACTGCTCTGGCAGGATGCGATGAACTTCAGGCACTCACGCTCAAAGGAACCGCCGTCTCAAGCGAATCCGTCGAACTACTGGCAGGTCTGAATGGTTTGCAGCGTTTGAACCTCTATGAGACACAGATCGATGATGCAGGCCTTTCAGGACTCATGCGTTCTTCATCATTGCGCCGGCTTTTCGTCGGTTCGAGTCGCGTGACCGACGCTGGCGTGAAGGCGGCTCGGTCATTGAATTCAAAAGTCGACATCATCTGGTCAAATTCACCCTCGGCTTCCCAGTGAAATCCCCTCTTTCGGACATCAAGGCCGTCTTTTTCGTCTCATGGGGTATTTACCCCATGGATCGTGTCCACGATTGCTGACACCTTTGGTGATGAGGAATAATCCGCACGCAGTTCAGCCCACTTCCGTCAGTTCGATCTCTGGCACCACGGGAGATGATTGGAGAGAGAGATGACACCCGTCAATGCAGGTAACACAGCCCTTCTGTTGATCGGCTTTCAGCATGACTACTTCGATCCCACCGGTATTCTGCACGGTGTCGTCGAGGAATCTCATCGTGTCAGTGGCACCCTTGAAAACACGATCAGACTGATTGACTCCTTCAAGGACACCGACATGACGATGATCAGCACGCCCATCGTGTTCAGCGATCTCTACGATGAACTCGAGAATCCCATCGGCATTCTCAAGACGATTCGTGACGTGCAGGCGTTCAAACAGGGGACTCCCGGTGCCGAAACGATTCCGGAGATCAAGGCCTACGGCGATCGAATCATCGAGCTTCCCGGCAAGAAGAGCTTCAATGCGTTCTCCAATACCAGCTTGCATACGACTCTTCGCAACAAGGGCGTGACCGGCATCGTCATCGCGGGCTGCGTCACTTCGATATGCGTCCATGCAAGCGCACTGCAGGCGTTCGAACTTGGTTATGAAGTCACCATGATTTCAGACTGCACGTCGGCTCGGACACCGATCGAACAGGAATTCTTCTGTTCCGACATCTTCCCGCTCTTCTCGCATGTCATGACGCTCGATGAATTCATCACCAGAGAGCATGCTCTCTCATGATGGCCGATTCCGGTAATGACTCCAGGATCAACGACGTCACCTCGCTTGAGCGAGGTGACATGAGCGTTGAATTCCAGTACAGATTGATCGAGCAACTCTCGGAAACGAAGAGGGACTCGAACGAGGTCCTTTCCTTCATCTCCGATGTCGTCTTTCGAATCGATTCGGAGCAGAAGGTCCTCTATCTCAACAAGGCCTGGCAGACATGTCTCGGATTCTCCGCCGAAAAGACCCTGGGTGCACGGTTGAAGGATCATGTCTTCGAAGAGGATCAGGAGCGTTGGAGTGAAATTCTGCTGAGTGATTCCGTCCAACCTGAGGGCGTCGGTGCGGAACCCGTGATTCGATTCATGGATCATGAAGGCGCCCCGCGCTGGATGTTCGCTCGTGTCCACAAGAAACTCGACAACGGGCAGATCGTCGGAAGTCTCGAAGATGTGACGGCACGCCAGAAACTCGAATCGGAACTCGTCCAGACGCAACGTCTGGAATCGATCGGGCGTCTTGCCGGCGGCCTCGCACATGATTTCAACAACAGCCTCACGAAGGTCCTCGGAAGTCTCAACATCGCTCAGCGAAAGCTCGGGACCGACAGTTTGGTGTCGGAAGAACTGTCCGTCGCGGTTGAAGCGTGCCATCAGGCCAGCGCCATCACCAACCGCATGCTGACCTTCAGCAAGGGTGGTGAACCGGTCTGTCATCCAAAGAATCTCGGCCAGGTCGTTTCCGAAGGTGTCTCACTTGCCTTGTACGGCTCGAGCGTGCGCGGGCACATCGTCATCGATCCCGGACTGCCTCTGGTCGACATCGATTCAGCTCAGGTTCATCAGGTGCTGAACAATCTCGTGATCAATGCCGAGCAGTCGATGCCATCCGGCGGACAGATCTGGGTTCGTGTCTTCACCGACACCTTCATCCCCGAAGGCGGGCGAACTCGGAAGGACGGTGTCTCGGTCGAGATTCGCGATTCAGGATGCGGCATACCTGAAGAGCATCTGGGAAACGTTCTCGAGCCATATTTCACGACCAAGGAGACTGGGAACGGACTTGGTCTGACGAGTGTCTACTGGATTCTGAAACGTCACTCGGGGATTCTGGACATCGCCAGCGCACCGGAACTTGGCACCACCGTTCGCATCACCTTCCCCGTTTCGAAGCACACAAGCCTCGACGAGCCTGAATCCCAACCGGTCCCCTCCGCGAGTGTCTCCACGCCACCCGCCAGAATTCTCGTCATGGATGACAATGATGAGGTTCGACGCACGATGTCCTCCATGTTGGAGTCACTCGGTCATGACGTTGTTCAGGTCGCAGAGGGAGAGGCATGCGTCGAGGCGTATCAGGCATCATTGAACGATGGTGTGCTCGGGGCGGGTTTCGATCTGGTGCTGCTTGATCTGACCATCGCCGGTGGGCGAGACGGACTCTGGACCATGCAACGGCTTCGTGAAATGGACCCCGCGGTCTGCGCGGTCGTCGCCAGCGGCTACAGCAATGATCCTGTGATGTCCGAGCACCGGACCCATGGCTTCCGGGGCATGCTCCAGAAGCCGTTCACGCTCGAGCATCTCGAAGCGCATCTGAAGGAAGTCCTGTCTTGAGCGTTCGTCCAGTCAACTGATCCGCGATCGCTTTTTCAGGAACAGAAGCCCCATTTGGAAAGCAGCAGGGTGAGGTCGGCTCCGTCGGTGTTGCCGTCCCCGTCGATGTCTCCCGTGCCTTGAGTGTTCCAGGAAGACAGCAGCAAGGTGAGGTCGGCGCCACCCACCACGCCATCTCCGTCGAGATCCTCGATGCACTCGTTGACCGCGCCTTCGTATTCGATGATCACGGCTTCAGCGCGACCATCCCCGACCGCATCGTTCCACCCGCCACTGCTGAACATCTCGACGTGATTTTCACCCTGTGGGCTGTCGTTGGGTTCCCCTGTGTTCCAGAACGTGAAGTCGAGCGGCTCTCCGGTGACCCATTCCCATCCACCGGCGGGCTCTGCGTAGTCGGGTGATGCGGTGTTCTGGATCAGCCCGATCGCGATGCCGCGCGAACTGTAGGTTTCTGGAATCATCACCGCCTGGATCATCTGCAGTTCTTCCAGCGAGTTGATCGTGACAAGATGGCCACCGCGATTTTCAGCGTAGATGACCGCTTCTTCCAGCGTCATGTCGACCGCAAGACCGAATGCTTCATATTCGTGTCCATTGCCACCAATCGATTCCTCCCACACGAATCGGAAAGGCGTTTCCGGGCGTTTGACGATGTATCCGCGCCAATCGTTGTCATTCAGATTGTCGTTCCATCCCTGGGTTCCGATCTGACCGTAATCCTCGGGCCCGACGTTGTTGGGTTCACCCGTGTTCCAGTTCGTGAACCCGAGTGGCGTGCCGTCGGTGAATCGCCATCCGCCGGCGGGCTCCGAGTAGTCGGCGGCCGTCGTTTCCTGATAGAGACCGAAAGCACAGATCCCTGCAGTCAACTTTTCTGCGGTCTTGCGGACTGCGAGATCCTCTTCCGCACTCGAGATTGAAACGAGGTCGTCACCGTTTTCCTCTGCATCGGCGAGGCATGTCGTCCAGGACCCTGTGGCACCCGGTGGTTCGTACAGTTCGTATCTGGTGTCCTCGGGAGCTCCGAGATCGGCCGGCCACACCAGCGCGGCCTTGAGCTCACGCTGTGCGGGTTCGATTGTCAATGCCCCATTCCCCGAGATGAACGGCGCGATCGATCCGATGCAGATGTAATAGGTTTCGCCTGCGGTGGCCGGAAAATCGATCGTCGTCGTGTTGATCGCACATCCCGGTGTGTTGTCCTGACAGGCCAGAACATTCTCGTATTCGCAGTTGCCTTCGAAGATCGACATGCGTGTGTCGAATGTCGTGGTTCCGCAGGTGGAGACGGTGTATCCACCGTCCTGCGGGCAGACCCAGTCGAAGATCATCGCCTTGTAGTAGATGTCCGAATTCAACGTCCCGCCGTTGCATATGCCGACGAGATCCACCACCAACGTGGACCCCGAGTTGTCGAAGTCATAACTGCCGGTGGAAGGGAGCGAGGACGAATTCGAGCAGTCCGCGCCACCCGTGCCATCACCGTCGATGGGGCATTCGATTCCGTTCGCGAGGCAGTCGCCGCCATCGTTTTCATAGCAGCAGAGATTGGCGCCGTCCGCCTGCGCGGTGCCGTCGCAGAATCCATCTCCGATGTAGATATCCGAGATGCAGTCGCTGTCCGCACAGTCCAGGACCTTGCCGGCCGGGCAGTCTCCCGCAAATGGAGTGCTTGCTGCGAGCATGGTGTTCACGATAAGTGTTGTGATCGCAATCATTGACGGCGTGGTGTCCTTGTTTCTTTCGGGGTGATCAAGCTGTGCTGCGCACACCTAAAATTAGCAGGGAACGGGCGTAAACAGGTTTTTTAGTTGTGATTTCCTCTCAGGAGGTCGTTTTTTCAAAAAAAACGCCGTCTGGCATCGGATGACAGGACCATGTTCATCGTCTCGTTCTGGGAATATCGGTCCACTGCGTGGTGTACCTCGGTGATCGAAACGATTGTCGCATCGCCCAGCTGCGTCGATCCTTGAATCCGGTCGCTGCGGGGTGAACGGTTTCCGAACCCATTCTTTGATTGATTCGATCGATCGCCGTCATCAATCGCTCGTCCCGTTTCTCATCGCGTCGGTCGAAAAGCGTTCCTTGCACCTCCTCGAAAGCCAGCTCGCAGAGCATCACCCCGGCCTTCTTGTAGTGAAAACCAGGACGCCAGAGTCGGCGTCCGATTTCAAGGGCGTTGGCGAGTATCACCGGGGTGACGTCGGTCACGGGTTGCAGCTCGCAGCTTCCCGATCGTCCATACTGTGGGAGGTCCTCGCGAAATCGATTGGTCTGAATGAAGACGGAGATCCGACCGGCATGACCACCTTCGCCGCGAAGTTTTTCAGCCGCTCGCACGGCATGGGTAGCGATCGCTTCGGACATGTCCTCCCAGCGTGTCACCATCGTCCCGAACGATCTTGAACGGACGAGGGTCTTGCGAGGAGTCTCGACTTCCTCGACTTCCTGACAGGGAGTGCCCCGAAGCTCGAGCGCGGTCCGCATCGCGATCACGTTGAACCCCCTTCGAATCTCGATCGGAGGCACCCGTGAAAGATCGAGTGCGGTTCTGATGCCGATCTCGTGCAGCCGTTTCGCCCAACGTCGTCCGATGCCCCAGACGTCTTCCACCGCGGTGGCGGCGAGGGTCCCGGTCCGTTCCGATTCGAGCGTCGGCAATCGGTACACGCCCTGAGCCGAGGGGTCCTTCTTGGCGATTCGATTCGCCAGCTTCGCCAGTGTTTTCGTGGTTCCGATCCCGATCGAGATCGGGATTCCCGTCCACTGCAGAACCGCTCGTCGTGCCCGCCGGCAGATGAGGTCGACGTCACGTCCTGCGAGTGGCTCGAGGTTCAGAAAGACTTCATCGATCGAATAGATCTCGATGTCCGGAATGAATTCCCGAATCGATTCGACCACCCGCCGCGACATGTCGTCGTAGAGGGTGTAGTTCGATGATCTGATCACCAGGGAGTCGTCCTTCATGCGCTGACGGCATTTGAAGATCGGTTCTCCCATGCGCACGCCGAGATCCTTCGCCTCCTGGGAGCGCGCGATGACGCAGCCATCGTTGTTCGAGAGGACGACGACCGGTCTGCCTTCCAGGCCGGGGTCGAAGACACGTTCACAGGACGCGTAGAAGTTGTTGCAGTCGGCGAGGGCGTACATCGGTGTCCGTTCGTACCGTCATGGACGATGCAGGACCCAGGTGACGACCCCCCAGATTCGGACGTCGGTCTCCGAACCGATCGCGATGGGGGAGTAGTCCGGATGTTCCGCGGCGAGCATCATCCCCCCGTTGGTTCTGACCAGGCGCTTGACGGTGAATTCTCCATCGACCACCGCGACGACCACCGTTCCGGGATCACTCGGCAGAGAACGATCGACGACGAGGAGGTCTCCGTCGTGGATCCCGGCGCCCTGCATCGAGCGGCCGCCCGCTTTGAGGAAAAAAGTGGCGGTGGGGTGGGTGATCAGCTCTTCGTTGAGATCGAGAGTTCGTTCGACGTGGTCGTCTGCCGGGGAGGGGAAGCCCGCTTCCACCCGCGAGGCAAGCAGTGGTCGAGTGGTGATCGTGGTGTCCGGGGAGGGTCTGAGCAGGTCTTTCATGGGAGAGAGACCCTAACACATGCCGAACAAAATGCAAGTCGAGTGTCGATTCAGGGCTTTTGAATCGGGCCCTCATCATGAAAAAAAACACCCCCGCCAGGGCTCGAACCTGGGACCTGCTGATTAGAAGTCAGCTGCTCTATCCAACTGAGCTACGGGGGCTTTTGGTGGACCGTGCGGCGATCCAGAAGGATCTATCGGTCCGACATGGGCGAAGGCGCCTCGGAATCGAGGTGACTTGCGTTGAAATGACCCCTAGGGGATTCGAACCCCTGTTGCCAGGATGAGAACCTGGCGTCCTGGACCTGACTAGACGAAGGGGCCTCAAGACCGCGAAGGATACCGCACCACGCCGGTCGGGGCCACCTTTCCCCGCAATCGGTCACCGTGAACGCGGGTGAGCCTCTCTGGAGGCTGAGATCGCGATGTTTCTCAGCAGTCTGACCCTGTGCTTCTCCTCACAGTCGAGGCCCTCGGCACTGAAACGCTCCGAAATCGGCAGGGGAGCCTCCGGGTCGATCGGCATCGGGTGGCGCAGACGCATCCCGCTCGCCTCGATCAGACCGAACCCTCGGGGAAGTTCGGGGCGCTTGATCAGGCCGCTTGGCGTGAACAGGTAGAGATGATCGGCGAGTCGGTAGCGCGTCAGAAGTTCGAATTTCGTTTCGCCGTGCAGTTTTCGTTCGACGTTCTTGATTTCTCTCAGGACGCGACGGTAGGAATCGATCCTGCTCGCGGCGAAGTCCCAGGTCTCGAGTTCGGGAAACAGAGCCGAACCCGAACGACGCAGATGCGGTTCCTTCGGTTTCACGCGTTGTTCCTCGATCTCACGACGACGCTTCTCGAGGTGGTCACGGGTCTGAAGCAATCGTTTCTGATTCGCATCATCACGAAGAAAGTCGGAGCGAGCCTGCTTGCATTCGATGATCACGGTGCGACCGCGCGCGATGCCGCGTTCGTCCTCGCGAACGGCGAACAGAGGACCGGTCCCGTTGACCTGTCTGTTCTCGCCTTCGAACCAGCCGGCGACGTCGACTCGCCAGCGGGAGATCGGGCAGCGGACTTCGGTCGCGACCGCGGTGCATCCGAGCCTTCGCAGCCATTCGACCGCGAGTTTCTTCAGTTCAAGATGTTCGATGGTCTCGCCGGCCACGGCTCGCCTCCTTGCGATCCGAAGGCCTCGATTTCCGGAGCCTGTTCGCGTCGAATCAGTCTCTGGTCTCGAGGTGCGCTTCGTAGTTCACGCCTCGGCTTGCAAGGCCGTCCATGAGTCGGTCGAGGAAGCCGTCTTCAGTGGCGATCTGTTCCGGGGCGAAGACGCCTCGGGGTGCGAGGCTTCCTTCGACGATCATCGCCGCCACCACGGTGGCGGTGAAGCCCGTGGTCCGTGACATGCTGGTGAATCCGGTCTCGGGGTCGAGGCGATCCAGAAGGTCCCAACGCATCCGGGTGTCGACGCCGTCGAGTTCACCTTCGACCGTCACGCGCATCACGGTGAGATCCTCTTCGAACGGATCGAAAGTCCACTTTGGAAACAGCAGCTTGGCGACGAGGGCGCGGGGGCGGACCATCACGCCATCGACTTCGATCGGTTCCTCGTCGAAGAGACCGGTGTCACGCATGGCACGGACCAGGTCGATGTGTCCGGGGTAGCGCATGGTCTTTTCGCGCATGTTCGGGACGTTGAGGGTGTCGACGAGGGATCTCAGGCCGTCGGTGTTGAACGCCTCGAGCGTGCCCACGCCGTCGAAGGTGACGGGTTCTGGCTCGGTCAGCGCTTCCTTGATCACGATCTCGCCGTTTTCGACCACTCGAGAGGGCCGCACGTATTCCTCGATCACGTCGTAGGGCGAGAAGCCCGCCTTGTATTCCCAGGGAAGGTGTCGTTCGCGGGGGAGGCCACCCACCAGAATTTCGACCATGTCGGCACGGTCCAGTTTCGAGACGCCCCAGGCGGAGAGGATGTTGCTCATGCCGGGCGCTACGCCGCAGTCGGCGATCACGGTGCAGTCGTTC
>NYVB01000178.1 GCA_002684315.1 Planctomycetaceae bacterium
CGCCGATGTTGTCAGCGGTAGCGCTGTAGTCAGCGGGCATGTGGTTGGTCTTGATGATCGTGACGCCCATGTAGGTCAGCGAGTCCTGCAGGGAGTTCATGCCCTGCTTGAAATCGGCACCGAGGCCGCCAGCGGCAGCAACGCCACCGAACATCGGCTGCATGTTGAAGCGCTCGGTGGCGCTTTCCGCGTCGGCGATACCGAGACGACGGATCTGCTGGAAGAGACGGGGGCTGACAGCGCAGTACGTCGCGCCGACGGCAACGTCGTTCTCCTGCAGGTCGATGCAGTAGTCCTCGATCGCTTCGAGGATCTTGAGGGCCGCAGGAGCGTCAGCAACACCACCGAGGTCGGTGTGCTGGAACACGGCGGGGAAACCGACAGTAAGATCGCGGGGATCACCGGTCAGAGGCTCGGCCACACCGGCCAGCGCGAGGAAGGCACCGATCTGCTTGTCACGGGCGTTCGCCAGAGTCTGGCCAGCCTGACGCGCGAGTTCCTGACGGTACTCCCACTGCGTGATCATGAGGTCGACGTTATCGAGCTCGAAGTGAGCAGCCATCGGCCGCGCGTCGAGCGAGATCGCGAAGGTTTCGGTCTTGGCATCCGAGCCACCGACGAGGTAGTCACCGGCCGCCCACGCGGGACGAAGGCCGACCTTACCGGTCATCGGGAACTCAATCGAGCGACCGCTTTCGATGCTCTTCGAGGTCACCATGGGCTCGAACATTCGGTACTCGTCGTAGGCGTGAAGAACTTCGCCCGACCAGATAGGAAGCCAAAGCTTACCAGCATCGTTGCTGTCCGAAATGGAGGTACCTTCGAGGCCGCTGGAACCGTTACGGTAGGCAATATCAGTCTGAGAGAGGGACATAGTCATAGTAGTATCCTTTCGAGATACGAGTTGATTGATCAATTAAAAAGAGAACACGGGGGATGTCAAAGAAGGACATCGGTACACGCAGTCATAGATTGCTCACGCTGTAGTGAATCCAATTACGCGGTAGGGAATCGGTGGGAGAGCTAAGCCCTTTCGGGGAGATCACCAAATCATCCCATGGTACGCCAGTCAGTCTTGGACGCACGCTCTTCCACGGCCTTGCGGAACGAATCGTCACGCTTGAACCGAGGGTTGGACATATCCATGCGGTATTCCTGCATAGACTTATATCCGGGGAGTTGCCGCGAGGCCTGAGCGGTGGCGGGGTTCACCGCACCGGGCGCTCTGGTAGCCTTAGGTTCCGCCGCTCCGTTAGGATGGGCAGCATCAAAGGCTGCGGTCAGCCCACGCAAGGTCAGCTCCGAGCTGGCACCAGCAAGACCACTCTGGAGCGCAGACAGCTGCTCCCCAGAATAAGCCGTACTAGCCCAACGCAGCACCTGCGAGAGCTTCTGCCCACCACCAACGATATCAGCAGCCTTGCCGAAGGCTTCCTTACGCTTGGCTTGTTGGGCAGTCAAAAAGTCATTTACCATTCCGTCATTAAAACCGGTCTTGTTCTTGATCTCTTCACGAGTCTCAGCGGTAAGCTGGCCCGTGCTGTTGACCTCGGCAGTCCAGCGGGTGTAGTCAGCCTCGGTAGGCCGGACATACTCCTGAGACGGAGCTTCTTCGGGAGCCGGTTCTGCCGCAGCAGGTTCCGGGATACGAAGTTCGTCCATAAGCTCTTCAGTGCTGGCGGGGGCGGGCTCTGCAGGAGCAGCAGCCGGGACCTCCGGTGCAACGGGAGCTTCGACGTGGTCGGGGTTGTCAGTGTTTCCAGCCATCTGGTACTGACGCTTGAGATCAGCAACTTCCTGCTGACTCTGCGTAAACTGAGCCTGAGCTCCCTTGAGGGAATCAAACCAGTCAGCAGCAGACTTGAAGTTATCCGGGATCTTCTGGCCCTGTTCGGTGACGTACCGCTCAAACATCGCCCGTTCGTGGGCAGCCTGCTGAGTGGCCTTGTCGGCGAGAGGATCAACCTTAACAGCTTCGAGACCAGCCATAGCTTCGGTGGTCAGCGGAGTGTCGTTGCCCGGAGTCGCGGAAACGGGGGCTTCCCCTTCGTTACGATAGTCGCCCTCGGGGAGAGGGTTAGTTTCTTCATTCATAGTAGTTCTCCAATTTAGTTTCACTGAGTCGGTGGCGGAGCAGCCTGACCCATAGCTTGCTGGGCAGCCTGCATGACACCTGCACCGGCGGCTTGCCCGATGCCTCCAGCAACGCCCTGCGACAAAGCTGCCGCGGACTGCTGTTCGGCCTGCTGGGCAGCAACGAGCTGCTCCTGCTCGGCCTTCTCCTCATCGCTGCGGATCCAATTCCTCGGATCGAATCCAAGCGAAGCAACCAATGCAGTACCGTACTCCTGCCACTTGAACGAGCCAAGCGCCTCAGGAGGAAGGTTACGGACCATCTCGCCCAGCTGCATGAGCTTCTGCAGCTCAGCGTCTCGGGAGAGGGCCTGAAGACCAGTAACCACATTGACCGAGAGTCGGCCATTAGCTGTGAACTCGTTCGAGAGACGTTCGTCAATCTCACCAGCACGCAGCATCAGGGTAATGGTACGTCGAACAATGGGCTGGAGCATGTTCCGTGCGATGGCGCTGAAGGCACCACCGAGCACGTTCTCAATTTCCATACCCAACATGCGGACCTCGGTAGCCGTGACACGCTCAGCCGAGCGGACACCGGAGCTGCCGATGAGGAACGCATTGCCCACTTCTCTACGCATCGTCTCGACGGCCTGCTGGGCCGCACCGAGCTGAGGGGAGAGAGTCTGGGCAGGGGACACCGTCGAGAGGTGTTCAGGTCGGACACCGACGAACGAGCCTGACGGGTAGTCAGCCATGTCCTCGACATCGACGTTAGCACCGGGGTCAACGGAGATCCAGAAGGTGGACGCAGCCACCATTCCTTTGATCATAGATTCGGTGTAGGACTCAAGGGTCTCGATGTCGCCGAGGATCTCTTCGCAGTGGGAGCGACCGTAGTCCTCACCCGTGACGGAGATCCAACGGAGGGGCATGAACGGGGTCGTCTGGAAGACACCCTCGTCGATCGGTTGCCCATCGCTATCCTCAGAGTAGTAGTCCCACGTCCCTTCGCCCTCATTCCAGACAACACGGTTGAAGTACGCATCGTACTCCGGGGCGTTGCCAAAGGCGTTGTTGGAGGAAGGGAAGAAGTGTTGGTCATAAGCCTCGAACTCATCGCTGTTAGCTTCCTTCGGCTTCCAGTCCAAGTACATCAGCTCAACCACGGAGCCGTCGATGTCACGACGAACCACGTACTGATCAAGGCGGTAGACCCGGAAAGAGAAGTCGTCGTCCTCGACCAGAAGCACATCGCCAGCGACGATAAGATGCTGCAGGGCAAGGAAGAGGGAGTCACGGAGGTTGTCCCCCATGAGCTTACTGAAGACCTGTCCGGCAAGAGCTTCCATATGACCGACCATGTCACCCGAAGGTTCCATGCCGTCCCGGAGCTCGAACTTAAAGAAGGGCAAGTCATTCAAGGGAAGCAACGCGGAGAGCATCCGCGAGGACATGTTAGTCACGCCTCGTGAGCTGACCGAGCTAAAGGGCTTGGGCAGTTCAGAAGCATTGGTGTACCCCTCCGGAGGGAGGAGTGACGGGATAGTAAGCGAGCTCATGTAGCGAGCACGCTCAAGCTTGGTGGATCGATTGCTATCGAGGGAATTGAATCGCTCAGCAAGGCCACCAGCCAATTTCTTAGCTAGATTTTCAGCCATGATTCACCTCACAAAGGTCGTACGTCAGAGCCCGACGAATTGCCACCAAGGCCAGACGCGAGGGCTTGTTCGATTGCAGAGAAGTCAGCAGCCAGATCATCCTCATTCTTAGAGTCACTAAGAGAATCTAGCTCAACATCCAAGGCCTTCTGGGCTTTGGCCATGTTGGCTTCGTTCGCACGTTCGGTCTGCTTCAACTGAAGAGCCATATCTTCATCGCGCTGGTCCAGCTCGGCTTGCAGACGCATTTGTTCGTCGGCAGCCTGAGCAAGCATACGCTCGTTTTCGAGGGCTGATTCGTTCAGTCGTCTTTCCATTTCAGCGTCGGTAGTACCGCCCATGATAATGGGAGCGCCTCCGCCGAAGTAACGCGAGGTGTGATGCGGCCTCTCCAGAAAGAGAGACGTGTTGAGTCGTTGCTTTCGCATAATACTCTCCTATCAAGAGGGTCGTGTATCAGTAAATTGTACGCCGGTGTCGGAGGAATCTCCAGTACCAAAGCCAGCGAGGGTAGAACCATACTCAGCCTGCTGGCGTTGAAGCCGCTGCTGGAGCTGATTCTTTTGATCGACAATCTGTTGCTGCCGAATCTTGTTGATTTTATCATTCTGCTCGGCCTGTCCGGCCTGAGACTGAGCCCGCTGCTTGCGAGCATCAAACTCCTTGGAGAACGAGGCCCTGTCGTTAAGACGTTCGATGTCCAGACGAGTAGCCGTCTTGTCCTTCATAGAGGCAAGCTCAGCGTTGACGTCCGCATTGAGATAGTACTCAGTAGGGTTGATGTACATCTTCTCACCAAAGTCGCCAGTAAAGCTATCCATCTTGTTAGCCCCGGCCATCTTGGCCAAGGTTGCAGCGGAAGCGTAGCGATCGAGGTTAGCGGTAGCCTTGTCGTAGTCCTTCATACCCTTCATGACTTCATCAAGGGAGGGACCACCACTGTCGTACATGTTGATAATCCCAGCATAGTGAGCGGCCTGATTTCGGGCTTGCTTGTTAGCATTAGGATTAGCTTGGTGGTATGTCTTATCCATGTCAAAACCACGAGCCGCATCGTAGCGATCCTTAAGGGGGTCCGCCTCAATGTTAGAGCGAAGATCTTTATAGATACTAGCTCGGGTGTCCTTGAACTCCTCGTTAACCATACGGTTAGCCATGGAGGTAGGATCGGTCTCGGTATAGAAGTCCTCGAACTTTGAGTCGAGCCCGACCTTCTTGCCCGTAAAGGGATCCACGAACGAGGAGACGAGCTCCACCGCCTGCGGGGCCTTGAACGCGTCAAGGTCGGCAATAGCCTTCTGGGTATCCTGCATGCTCTTCTGAGCAAGCTTGGAGTACTGGCCGATAGACGAGGCCTTGTCAGGAGCGTCCGCCATGCCCGAAAGCACCTCGGAGATCTCCGTGTTGGTCTGGTTGAACTGGGTGTCGAGAGCCTCACGAGCACTCTGGGAGGACCCGAAGGCTAAGTTAAAGTCTTCGGACTCCTGCTGGAACGTGAGGAGATCTACGGATCGCCGCTCCCTGCGGGTAAGGGCCTGCTGGCGAGCGTAGTTCGAGCTGTAGGATTCACGGGTTGAGGCAAGGTTGCCGTCCGGTCCTTCAGTAAAGTACCTGCGGCGATATCCGCTTAGATCGGTAAGCCCGGTAGCGTTTAGTGAAGTTTTAAAGGCGTCAAAGGAAAAGGGATCTTTCGCCTTAGTGCTTCTACCTGCTTGTGTGCTATATACATGAGGTGGCATTACTTGCTCTCCTTTCCATATTTCCTAACAGTTTTGTTGAGTTGAGTGATCGCCCAGAGCTGGCCAGCGTGGAACGCGGCGTCTCTACCAAGGCGATCGTTAGAGTGATCAGGGTTGTACGGGGGAATCTGAATCTGACTTCTTAGATCCTCCACGGCCTCCTCTAGGCTTGGCATTGAGGTCTTGCTTGAGTGTCGCAATGTCGGCCTCCATTCGGGCAATGAGAGTAATAAGATCTGAGACGACAAGCTTCAGCTCGCCCGCAGAAAGGGTAGCTCCTCGCAGGAGCCGTGCTTTGATAAGTTCAATGTTCATTGTTTTGTCCTAAAAAGGCGGGACCGAGCCCCCGCTAAGGGACCCGGCCCGACCGAGTGAGAGGCTAGTTATTGTCATCCGCTTCGATATCCACGACCTCACAGCTATTGCCGGAGCACGCGAACGTCTGAGATGACTTGGTTGAGTCCTGAAGCTCGTACTTAGAGAGTGATTCCCAATCAATCTTGGGGAAGGCAGCAGCACGCTTCTCGTACTCCTCCTTAGTGATCTCTTCATAGGGAGCCTGTGCATAGACGTGCTCGCTCCGAGGGAGGAACGAGAGTCCTTGTGCAATATCCCAGTGATCATTGTAGAGCTCAGCTCCAAGCGCCATGAACTCCTCCGGACGGTACTCGATGGTCACGGACGGGTTGTGATCCGTCCATGCCGTCTTGACCGTGTGCCAGTCCTTAAGCATGTCCTTGGCGGTACCGCGAGTGGCCACCAGATTGAAGCCACGCTCGATCAGCATGCGCGCCACCTCGATAGCTGCCGACTTGTCCACTTCACGCACCGAAATAAAGGCAGTTCCCTTCTC
>NYVB01000179.1 GCA_002684315.1 Planctomycetaceae bacterium
AGACGCCCGTGGAGAACACCGGATCGATGAACGTCGCAGCATCACCACACAGGAAATAACCGGAACCCGCATACGGCTTGCATTGATAGGAGAAGTCGGCTTCCACGTGGTTCGCACCCGCGGGGAGCTCGTTGGGCTCGCACGCGACGGCGTTCGCGCACAGCTCAGCCATCACGGGGCAGCGCTTGATGGCCCAGTCGAGAAAACGAGACGCAGGGACGTTGACCCGTTTCACGAAGGTGTGATCGGCGACGACTCCGATGCTGGTTCGTTGATCATCGATGGGGATCAACCAGAACCATGCGTCCTCGCACATCACAATGCGTGCGAATCCACCCTTGTCGCCATCGTTCCTCTGCACGCCGGTGAAGTGTGCGAAGTAACCGACGTTGCTCAACTCGGGAAATTTCACCTTGGTTCCGAGGTGACGTGCCACGACGGTGGCACCGCCGGTGGCGTCGATCAGGAATCGCGCCTTCTTGACTCCGCTGGTCGAGACGATTTCGACGTCATCATCCTCGAGCCGGTTGATCCCGATGACCTTCTCTGAATGAAGAACCTCGACACCGGCATCGCGTGCCGCATCGAGAAGCATCGCATCGAAGGGAGCGCGTTCGACGTTGAAGGACTTCGAATTTCGATTGACCAATCCATTTTGAAACCAGAAATCAGCTGGCTCCTGCTGTCCGTGACCGAGCGTGAAGGAACCACCCAGCTTCTCGACATGAGGAAGCTCGAGAAAGGCCTGTTCCAGACCCATGTCCTTCAGTTGGAGGTAGGTCTCGGGAAGAAAGGACTCACCGATTCGAAAGCGGGGAAACTCCGACTTCTCAAGCAACAACACCTTGAGGTCGCGACGGGCCATCTCGAATGCAGCGGTGGCTCCGGTGGGTCCCCCACCGAGCACGATCGCGTCGTATTTCATGCTGTCACAAGTCATCGGGGCACGGGAACCTCTCAAAAGACGATTTACTCGGAAACGACCGCCAGGCCTTCGATCTCGACGAGAAGCTCATCTCGACAGATCGGTGCATGGATCCATTCGACCGCGACGTCAGGGCGGAAATCCCTGCTCACCACGGACTCGATCTCGGTTCGATCGAAGGAATGCTTGTAGTAGATGCGGATATCGGAATACGCATGAAGTGACGCGGATGCGGCATCCGGATCGGACGGGCAGGATGCCGCGAGAATCGATGTCATGTTGTCGAGGGTCTCGCCGAGCTGTCTCGAGATGTCCTTCTGATAGCGACTGTCCTCGCCGCGAACGCTTGCCGTGCCACCAACCATGACCTGACACGTTCCATCATCACGAACCGGCAGGGTCGTGGCTCGAGCGAAACAGGGCGGCTTGGGACCGAACCGTTTGGAATACCGATAGGACGAATGCTGCCGAGGGTTCTCCACGGCCCGACCCGATGACGGTGCGGTGAGACAGTGGAAGATGTAATCATCACCCACGTGACCCGTGCAGGTCGCAGTCACCACATGTTTCCGAAAGCCGTCCGGGGATCCGTACCACCGACAGTAGACATCATGTCGTGCCTGGTTGAACAGGTGATACCGACTCATGGCGTCCCCGAGCGGCTCAAGAATGCCGGGGACGTAGTTCCACATCCTGATCGGACATGGACACGTGAGATCACCCAGATGATCCCTCAGAGATTCGTAGACATCCTCGACGGCCGTGACGAAGGCCTGCGCCGAAAGCAACGCGGCATCGGGAACGACCATGGAGACGAGCGCGAATCGACCGGAATCGACCGACCGAAGGTGGACGTCGTCCGAGAGCATCCTCCAGGATGCGTTGCCCAAATCGACGAATCGACCGACCCAGCTCGGCGCATCGATCAAGTCGACGGGGACGGGCGCGTCCAGTTGTTGATGGTCGTGTTCAAGCTCAGTCATGGTCCACCACTTCAAGAATCAATCCGCTCACGGAGCCGTGCATGTCACTGGCGATGACGGCGAAATCACCGGTTTCGGTGCGTGCCGACATCGGAGTGACGCCATTTGGAGACACACCTGCCAGCAAGGCGGCGGAAAGTGCGGCCAGGGGTGTCACACAATGTGATTCTACGTCATCATCGGCCCGGTCCCGGTCGATCGCCCGCCCACACCCCGCGCTGAGCGCAAGAGAGGGGATGACTCGCTGCGGAAGACCGATCTGTCGACGGATGAGCTCGATCTGATGGTCGGAGGAGGCATCATTCGAATCGTAGCCGAAGGCGGAGGCGCCCACGCGAGCCAGCACGGTGGCGCCACGGGCATGCGCGGAGTCCTCGGACTCGAGCACGAACATGATGCCGCCGGCACCTGAGACGATTCCTCGATCGGTGTGACCGTAGAGTCTTTCGGCGGTTGGGCTGAGTTCGTCCGCACCGCCGACGATCGCACGATCCCATTCACCATTCCTGATTCGTAGAGCTGCAAGCGAGACGGCGTCGATCCCGGAGGTTCGAGAACCGATGATCGTCTGCGCGGAGCCCTGAAGACCAAGCATCAGACTGAGGTGCGCGGTCCCGACGTTGGGAACACCTTCTGCGAACATCACGGGGTTGGCGGCGGCGATGCCCTCCTCGACGACTTGCGAGTAATACTTCTCGGCGTACTCGGATGATCCATGGGAGGAACCCAGCACTGAACCACAGGTCTTCGAGAAGGACTGAATGTCGTCGATCCCCGCGGAACGCATCGCATTGGTGGTGGCAGCCAACACCAATTTCGAGAACATGCTCATTCTTCGAATTCTTCGCGAATCGATGTGCGGGTGAAGCTCGGATTCAGAAATCGCACCTCCGACCGCCGGCAGATCGTGTTGCAGTCGTTGCAGATACGCCTCATTGCCGACCGCACCCGGCAGGACCACGCCCACACCTGTCACCACGACATCTCTGGAAGTCTTCGCTGCGGCCACAATCCGCTGCGAAACGTCGGCGCCATCGGACTCGGGGGCGCTGAGCAGGACGCAACTGTTCGCGCCGCCGAAACCAAGCGACACGCTCAAGGTGTGGTCGATCTTCGATTCGAAGAGCGGTCCGCAATTGATGGCGACGTCGTCGAATTCCAGCTCTTCGCGGTCGAGGTGCAGAGTTCGGGGAACACATCCGTCTCGCATCGCCATTGCGGTGAGGATCAGTTCAGCCGCGCCTGCTCCACCGAGGGTGTGACCCAGATAGCTCTTGAACGCCACCAGTGGCGTCTGCCCGAGATGTCGATCGAACACCGATTTCAAGGCGGCGTATTCGGAGGCGTCGTTGTTCGGAGTCGCGGTGGCATGCGCCGAGATGAGGCCGATGTCATCCTGGACGAGACCGGATGTCGCGAAGGCCGCCTGAATCGCACGGGCGGCGCCGTCACCCTCGGGATGCGGCTGAGTGAGATGAAATGAATCGGAAGTCTCACCGAAACCGGAGACACCTGCGAGAACCTCGGCTCCACGATTCCGAGCGTCTTCCGGGCGTTCGATGGCGAGAATGGCATAGCTTTCCCCAAGCTGAAGCCCGTCTCGATCCGAACTGAACGGCTTGGGACGACTGCCGGAGATCAGGCGAAGGGAGTTGAATCCCGAATAGGCGTATTCGCTGATGGGGTCGTACCCCCCGACGAGAACGAGATCGAGCATGCCGGCCTCGAGCAGTGAGACGCCGAGACAGATGCTTGCCAATCCCGAACTGCAGGCCGAAGACGTGGTCATCGCCAGGCCCGACCAACCGTAGGGCTGGAGCAGTCGATCCATGGTGCTTGCCGCCAGGAAGCCATGAATGTCCGAAGGCTGTTTCGAACGGAGATAACTCCCACCACTTCGCATGCCGGAAAGCGTGGTTCCAAGAATGATTCCATGACGAACATCGGGAACATAGGGTGAACCCAGCCCGATTTCAGCCAGCACCTCGTCCATCGCAGTCCGAAGACGGATGACTTCACGTGGGATCCCGGAGGCATCCTCCGAATCGCGTTCGGCTTCACCACCGATGGGTTCGGGATCGAACCCTTGCTCGAGGGCTGAGAGTTCCCGGATACCCGAACGACCTTCGAGAACCGATTTCCAACATTCCTGACGGGTGCTGCCAATCGATGACACGAGTCCTGCACCAGTGATGACGGCCTGAAAACTCAAACTGAACGACTCCGCTGATCAACCGGCTGTATCAATGCACTGTGTGCGGCGAGCCATTGATCGGGATGCTCGCTCACGACGTGTTCAATACTACCAGACAAGGCATGCAGAGCCGCCTGATCGAAGGGACGTTCATCCGGTGACACGATGATGGGCGCGCCGATCTCGATTCGAACTCTCGGAGGTGCGGAATACAGAGAGAAAATCGGAAGAATCGCGGCACCGGAAGCGGCAGCCAACTTCACCGGGCCGAGAGGGATTTCAAGCTGCCCCCCACAGAAGGGGACGAATTGACCGCTTTGCCCAGGCATCACGCGATCTCCCTGGATCACGACCACGGCATTCCTGGCAAGGGCGTCTCGAAGCTGGAACCAGAGTCCGAGTCCTTGAGAGGCATCGTTTTCAACGGCCCCGACACGCTGACGGAATTTCGAACGAAGTCGTTCGAAGGGCTCCTGGTCATTCGGCATGTAGACGACGTGAACCTCGGATTCATGATCCATGATCTCCGCCAGACCGACTTCGTAGGAACCCATGTGCGCGGTGACCACGATGAGTCCCTGACCATGCGCACGCGCCTGGTCGTAATGCTCGGTGCCCGAAACGGAATCGATGAGACCAAGGTAGTCCTGACGGGTCCAGTCCTGCATCCGATTGAAATCCTGAAGAAACTGGAAATGTCGTGTGATCACACGACGGGAGAAGGAGGCTCTTTCAGAAGCGGTCGAATTCGGGCCGAGGAGGTAGGCGGCATTCGCAGTGAGATTACGACGAAGGTATCGCGAGAAGATGAAGGACACCCAGACCAGAAATGGCTTGATCAGCCTGATCAGGAAAGGGATGCGCCTGCCGAAGAAGAAAAGACCGTGTTGAACGAAGAGATCGGCCAGCCGCTTGCGAAACCCGTTGCTGGAGCCGGTCGAATCGGTCACGGACCGACCTCTTGATCGGAGTCGCCCGGATTTTCGGCACCGCCGAGCGGGCGGACCACTCGAACATCCTCAGGCACGACGATCTCGAGTTCATCGGTCGCGATGGGCAGGTTGGTGCGAACATCATCGAAGAACATCTCGGTCTTCTCGTCATCGGCATTGAACATGACGACTTCGCGGACGATGCCGGTCTCCTCATGAACGCCCAGCCGGATCGAGTTCAGATGCTTTTTCAGCTCGTCGGTGCGGGGGGTCAGTTCCAGCTGAATGAGTCCCCGTACCGAGGCACGAAGATCGGACTCGATCTCGAAGAAGCGTTGAATTCGTGCGAGTCGAAAGACCGGAGAACCCGCCAACTGACTCAGTTGATCACCAAGGGCGTAGACCTCGAGCACGGAAAGATCGGGGTAGTAGATCCGAACGTCGTCCTTCGAAGCCACCAGAACCGAGGCTGCAGGAGTCCGGGTATCCCAACGAACACGATCCCGGGACATGCGCACGCTGCCGCTTGAAACGAGAGGACGACGCAGAATGTCGGAATGCTTGACCTGACGAAACGATGCGTGGAGCGTCTTGATCATGCTTGATTTCGAGTCGATTTCTGACAATGCCTGCGAGAGATCGGCATCGTCCTGTCGTCCCGACGAACACAGAATCAACACGGAGAAGACAAGTGAGAGAAGTCCAGTCAAGAAGCCTCTATTCGGTTTCCTCGGTCGCCGAGAGAGCGAGGCTGCCACGCGCCACTCGGATCGAGTCATTGAATGCACAGACATCGAAGAGGTGCAGAGGGCCAAGAGAGCGCGTCAGCGTGGAGGTGAGATGCAAGCCGGCAGGCGGACGGACCTGGCTTTCGAAACGCACGTCGAACTGAGCCAGCGAAGCCTGGCGGACGGAACCAGCCGGATCGGAAAAAACGACCAGGCCGGAGAGTTGCGCCAGGGATTCCGCGATCAGGACTCCGGGAACGATCGGTCTTTCGGGAAAATGACCACGAAAGAAATCCTCGTCGCCCACGACATCCCAGCGAGCTTCCGCACGAACTCCGATCTCGACCTCGAGGACTTCGGTGAGAAACAGGAACGGTGGCTTGTGGGGAAGCTGTTCGATCAAATGGTCAGCTCGCAACACAGTCGTCTATGAACGCCGCAAGAGTGGAGAGATCCTGAAAGACGTCTTTTCCGATCTTCTCGTTGGCGATCTTGATCCCGAACTCTTTCTCCACGCTGGAGATGATCAGGAGGACATCCAGTGAGTCGAGGTCATGATCACCACCGATCAGGGCCTCGTCGTCGGCCAGAATCACATCAGGATCGAGCTTCAGCTCCTCCTTGAGAAGTGACTTCATTCTGAGGATAGTGGTCATGTTTTCGGTTGTTTCTGACATGACCTAAAATGGTACACAGTGCCATTCAAGGGTGCCAGAAAGAACGCCTGAACCCGTGAAGTGGTGGATGGAATCAAAGCAGATGACAGAGGACATTGAAAAGAAACCCGAGCGGGAAGAGGTCGAGGGGAGGCTGATTGGAGCGGATTCCGGCGATCCCACGCTGTATTCGGAAGCCGCCTCTCTCTACGACCGAATCAATCTAAGCGTGAGTTTCGGAAATGGTTACAGCTATCGAAGAGAAGAGATCAGCGCGCTGGACATCGAACCGGGGGCCCGGGTTCTCGACATCGGGTCCGGCACGGGCATTCTGGCACGAGCAGCCATGAATTCGACGGGAATCACCGGCCGGGTCGTCGCACTCGACCCATGCCCTGAGATGCTCCAAATCGCACGCGCTTCCGGGGTCACTGAAACAGTGGTGGGATCGGTGGATGACCTCCCATTCGAGAATGACACCTTCGACGTCGTGACCGCCGGATATTCACTTCGTTACGCACGAGGGGTCGAGCATGGACTCGCCCAGATACGAAGCGTGCTGAAGCCGGGTGGGAAAGTGTTGATTCTCGAGATCACACCGCCACGAAACAGAGTGCTTCGAGCATTGACCCGCGCCTACATCCTGGTGGGTGCGAGAGCCATCGCACTTCTGGCGACACGATCATTGACGTCACAGAGACTGCTGGGACATCTCTGGAATGAGATACGAACCACGCCTCAACCGGAGGAATTCACCGAGATGCTTCGAACAGCGGGCTTCGAACGGTGCACCTGCCGCAGAAAATACGGCATGTTGACGGCGTACACCGGGTTCAAGTCACCAGACACCTGAAAGGTCATTCGAATCTGCGAAAAACAATCGATTGTTTCATCCGAATCATGATTCTGAGGATGGGTTCGCCGCAAATAGCTGAAAAACACGAAGAACACGTCGACGAAAAATGGAGGAGTCCCTACCATGTCCACCTCAATCACAGGGAGACGAACCATGAAAGCTGCACTCATCTACGGATCATGCACCGGAAACACCGGA
>NYVB01000180.1 GCA_002684315.1 Planctomycetaceae bacterium
GGCGGTGGCGGCATGCGCGACATTCAAGAAATGCTGCAGGCTGATTTCATGCGTCGGGATGTCCCGATCTTCGTTGATCAACTCGCCCTTGACGACACGCAGGAAATCGTGCTCGAAACCCTGTTCGATGATTACGAGTCCGACTTCGAGCTTCGTTCCGATGAAATTCAGACGGAGCTTCGTGATCTCGGTCGTCAGATGTTTCAATCCATGATGCCCCAGGGGTTCCAGGAACGCATGGGCGAGCAGTGGCGTGACATTCGTGACGAAATGGAGGAAATCGAAGCCGAGGAAGGTGAGATCACCCCCGAGCGTCGTCGCGAGCTCATCCGTGAGCGCATGACCAACATGCAGGAAGAACTTCAAGCCGAGCGAGAAGAGCAGGGCATGGGTTCGGAAATGAACGCAGCGGTCGCCGCGATCTTCGACATGCTTCAGGAATGGACCGTCGAGAAGGCCGCCATGCGTGAGCGCTTCGTCGGCAGCTTGAAAACACAGCTTGACGACGACCAACTCGCTGCCTGGGCCGGGTTCAACCGTTTCCTCGTGCGTGAAAAGAGTCTCCCTCGTTCACGACTGTCCGGGGAAGGTGCCAATCTCTTCTTCGCGATCGACGAATTCGAACTCGAAGAAGCCGATTTCGAACGTATCGAGTCACTCTTCGACGATTACGAAATCTCACTCCATGAGGCCCTCGTCAGCCGTGACCGTTTCCTCGAGACTTCGGCACCGAAGCTCTACCGTGCGCTCCAGCAGGGAAGTGCGGACGAAGCCAAGCGAATCGTGGAACGTCAGGTGGACTACCGCAAGGCGATTCGAGACGTCAATGAACGTTACATTCAGATCTTCTCAGCGGCTGTCGCGGAAAATGATCAGGCTGTCGGCGCGGCGTTTTCCAAGGCCATGAATCAGGCCGCGCATGAAAGCATCTACCGTGCGACCAGAACCACTCGTGCTTTCGAGATCGCCCTGACAATGGATCTGGATCCCGAAGTGATGTCCGCGGTCACCGATCTCTCCACCGCCTATGAAACCGAACTGACGTCGATGAACGAAAAGATCTATCGAGCCGTGCGCAAGCAGGAGCCCAAGGATCAGCTCGCAGAAGTCGACCGCATGAGTTCCTTTCTGTCCGGAAACTTCATGGGTGCCATGGGCAACCGATGGGGTGGCGGCGATGAAGAGAATCCCGTCCGTGAGGCATATGACAAGCGAAGTGAACTCGACACCTCCTACTATGAACGCCTCGCCGCACTGCTGACTCCCGAACAACTCGAGGAGCTTCCAGCACCTCGAGGTGGGCGACGTGGTGAGGGCGGCCGAGGTGGCCGTGGCGATCGTGATCGAGGCGCTCAGGGTGGCGGAAACCAGAGCTTCAACATGGACCGAATGCCCGAAGAAGCCCGCAAGCGTCTGACCGAGCGTTATGACACCGATGGTGACGGCACCCTGTCCGAGGCTGAAATGGAAGCCGTTCGCGAACAGTTCCGTGGCCGCGGTGGCGGCGGCGGTGGCGGCGGCCGTGGCGGTCCCGGTGGCGGCAGCTGATCACGTCTCGACCATGTTTGATCATGCCGTGACCAACCGTTCGGTTGGACATTCGACAAGAACTCATGCGGGCGACCTTTCAGGTCGCCCGCATTGTCGTTGGAAGCAACATCCTGCCGATAGTTTCATAGAGTTCTTCCGCCCACCCTTACGATGAATGTTCCGAGGTGTCTTTTGAGCAGCCCTGCGATCACTGAAGAGTTGATTGAATCGATGTATGTCGATTCCACGACCTGTCGATTGGGTGGAATGGCACCTCCAAGTGCCAGCGCCACCACCTCCCTGGTCGACAATCTGCGCTTTTTGATGTTCCCAGGGTTTGCGGGGACGTTCTCGCAGGACAAGGCCACATTCGAAGCTCGAACCCGGGATCTTCTTGCTCGCATCTCCGTGGAATTGTCGGGGCTTTGTGAAGCCGCGCTCAGATATCGAAGTTCCTCGGATGATCCGAGCACGCATTCCGAGATGCATGGTGCACACGGCATGGCTGAGCCCACCCCGGAAGAGTCCGCCTCGATCAGACAGAATGCCGAGGCTGCCACCCAGTCATTTCTGGCACGACTCCCTGAAGTCAGGCGACTGCTGGGCCTCGACGTGAGAGCGGCTTTCGACGGGGACCCCGCGGCACGACATGCCGACGAGGTCATTCTCTGTTACCCATCGATCAAGGCCTTGACCGTCTTCCGGCTCGCTCATGAACTCAGAATCATCGGAGTTCCTCTGCTTCCAAGAATGATGTGCGAGCTGGCGCACATGGAAACCGGAATCGACATCCATCCCGGTGCCACGATCGGCGAGAGTTTCTTCATCGATCACGGGACCGGTGTGGTCATCGGTGAGACAGTGGTGATCGGAGCACGTTGCAAGCTCTATCAAGGTGTCACCCTGGGTGCACGGAGTTTCCCTCGCGATGAACAGGGTCGAATCACCAAGGGACTGCATCGTCACCCGACGCTCGAGGATGACGTGGTGGTCTACGCCGGAGCAACGATTCTTGGCGGCGATACCATCATTGGAGCTCGTACCGAGGTCGCTGGCGGGGTCTTCGTGACCTCCAGTGTGCCACCTGATCATGTGGTCGCAGCACCGAAGGCCAAAACGAGAATTATCAGTCGTAAGTGACAATTCGCTCGTGTTATGATGGCTTTCTTCATTTTTTGCACCAGACCAGTTTTTCAGGAGGTCACATGTCACCGACCGGCGAACCCTTTGCATCAAAGTCCACCCTCGACACTCCCATGGGCCCCAAGACGATTCATCGACTTGATGCGCTCGAGGATCTCGGTGACATCAGCAAGCTTCCCTACAGCATCAAGGTGCTGCTTGAATCATGCCTTCGCAACTGTGATGGCATGATCGTCACTGAAGAGCATGTCCGTGCCCTTGCCGCCTATGACGCTAAGAACGTCGGTGAGCAGGAAATCGCATTCAAGCCTGCCCGTGTCGTGCTTCAGGATTTCACGGGCGTGCCATGTCTGGTGGACCTCGCAGCAATGCGGGATGCGATCAGAGATCTCGGTGGAGATCCCGTCAAGGTGAATCCACTCGTTCCCTGCGATCTGGTCATCGACCACTCGGTTCAGGTCGATGATTTCAACTCCGGAGTCGCCCTTACGGTCAACAGCGAAAAGGAATTCGAACGAAATCAGGAGCGATATGAATTCCTCAAATGGGGGCAGGGCGCGTTCGACAACTTCCGGGTCGTCCCCCCCGCGACGGGAATCGTTCACCAGGTGAACCTCGAGTACCTCGCCAAGGTGACCTGGGAGAATGAAAACGTCCTCTATCCTGATTCTCTGGTCGGAACGGACAGTCACACCACCATGATCAACGGACTGGGCGTGGTCGGGTGGGGTGTCGGTGGCATCGAAGCCGAGGCGGTCATGCTCGGACAGCCGATCTACATGCTCATCCCTGAAGTCATTGGAATGCGTCTCACTGGAAAGCTTCCCGATGGTGCGACCGCGACCGACCTCGTGCTGCGCGTCACCGAGCTTCTGCGCGAGCAGGGTGTCGTCGGCAAGTTCGTCGAGTTCTTCGGTTCAGGTCTTGCTGAAATGCCACTGGCCAATCGGGCGACCATCAGCAACATGGCACCCGAATACGGGGCCACGATGGGGTTCTTCCCCGTCGACGATCGAACCCTCGAGTACATGCGTCTTTCAGGGCGCTCCGAGGATCTGATCAAGACGGTCGAACTCTACTCCAAGGCCCAGGGGCTCTGGCGCGACGAGGAGGTCGAGCCCGAATACACCGAGGTCCTCGAACTCGACATGTCCACGATCGAACCGGCACTTGCCGGCCCCAGAAGGCCGCAGGACAGAATTTCATTGTCTGAAATGCAACCGGAATGGCATCGATGTCTCGTCGACACCTTCGGTCGGTCCGATTCGATGGAACAGACCAACGACAGTCGTTGGGTTTCCGAAGGTGGGATCGGCGATGACGCGAGCCAATCGGCATCCGTGACAGCGCCCCCGAAAGCCGCCGTCGCTCTTGGTGATGTCGGATTTGAAATGCGCGATGGCGATGTGGTCGTCGCAGCCATCACGAGTTGCACCAACACCAGCAACCCCGAGGTGATGGTCGCTGCCGGTCTGCTCGCCAAGAAAGCCAATGCGCTGGGCCTGACCCGCCGCCCCTGGGTGAAGACGTCTCTGGCGCCAGGCTCGAAGGTGGTCACCGATTATCTCGAGAAGGCCGATCTCATGGATGATCTCGAGGCTTGTGGCTTCTATCTGGTCGGATATGGATGCACCACCTGCATTGGGAACTCAGGCCCGATCGCCAATGAGATCTCCGATGCGATCAATGAGCATGACCTGGTCGCGACCAGCGTCTTGTCGGGGAATCGTAATTTCGAAGGCCGAATCCATCCGGACGTACGAGCCAACTACCTGGCATCTCCGCCTCTGGTGGTGGCCTATGCCATCGCGGGCACCGTCGATATCGACCTCCAGAACGACCCACTCGGTCAGGACATGAACGGTCAGGACGTGTTTCTCGCCGACATCTGGCCCAGCACCGAGGAGGTTCTGGCGACGGTGGGGACATCCGTCACCCGAGAGCAGTTCCAGGATCAGTATGGAAATGTCTTCGAAGGTTCCGAGGAGTGGCAGGCCATCGCTCCCGGTACGGGTGACATGTATGCGTGGAACGAATCCTCGACCTATGTTCAGAATCCACCTTTCTTCGAAGGGATGACCCGCGAAAGCGGTTCGATCACATCGATCGAGGGTGCGCGCTGCCTCCTGAAGCTGGGTGACTCGGTGACGACGGACCACATCTCGCCGGCAGGGGCGATCAAGCTTGATTCGCCTGCAGGGCGATATCTGACCGAAAACGATGTCCCGGTGTCGCTCTTCAATTCCTTCGGATCGCGCCGTGGCAACGACCGGGTCATGACCCGCGGCACATTCGCCAACATTCGTATCCGCAATCTTCTCGCCCCCGGAACGGAAGGTGGTGTGACCACCGACTTCACCGATGGAGAGGTCAAGAGCGTCTACGAGGCAGCTTTGAACTATCAGGCCGCATCGACGCCTCTGGTGGTTCTTGCGGGCGTCGATTACGGCATGGGGTCCTCGAGGGACTGGGCCGCGAAGGGGACCTCCCTGCTCGGTGTCAGAGCCGTCATTGCCAAGAGCTTCGAACGCATCCACCGATCCAACCTGGTGGGAATGGGCGTGCTGCCTCTGGTCTTCGAGGATGGCGTTGATTGTGACTCACTGGGACTGAAGGGCGACGAATCCTTCGACATCGAAGTTCCCGAAGATCTTCAGCCTCGTCAGACCATCACGGTCAAGGCGACCGCGGTTGATGGCTCGGTCAAGGAATTCGACACCACGGTTCGCGTTGATACGCCGGTGGAAGTCTCGTACTACCGTAATGGGGGGATCCTCCAGACGGTTCTCCGACAGATGGCAGGAGCCTGACCACTCGGACAAAGCCTGATTGAATCAAACAGCCCGCATCCCCCGGAAGGTGGTGCGGGCTGTTTTGGAGAAGCGCTGGCCGTATGACGTGAATCACATTGGGGCGGTCAGCGACGAAGACGAAGACGATGGTTCGCGAGCTTCAAATCATGCCGGGTTGAAGCTCTGGTCGCGTCGGATCGCTCTTCAGTCTGTCGGGTGGTTGTCGTGTGTGCGATGTCTCTCTGGAGTGAACCCAGGCCGGTCTGTTCGACGATACGGGCAATGATCGTTCGTTCCACATCAGGGCTGCAATAGCCGTTTTGGGCTGTGGAAAGCTTGAAATGAGGTGCCTGGGATGGGTTCGTCTGATGGTTGTTCGTCATGGTCATCCCTTTCAGAAGTACGAGGTGGAGAGGTTCTGGAACTCAAGGCACCGTGCATTGGTGAGACTGTGAACAGTCATCAGCTGATACTCGTGAGCGCTGTCGTTGTTCGAAAATGCGGGCGGATTTGCGCGAGTTTCAATGCGGATCGATGTTTAGACGTAGACAGGGAACATGACGCATGAACGAAAAAGAAATGGTTCGGTCGGCATGGTCATCCAAAGATGGGAATCGGCACTGATCGGTCATCAACGGACACCCGCGGACGAGGTCGTCTCCGGCAGTTCGTGGACGCCGGATGAGACGGCGTCCTATTGCGCGCAGTGTGGTGGAGCCTTCAAGTGTTCGGTGCATGAAAGATCGTGCACCGAAAGAACGCTCGCGACTCGACACGGAAACGTGGTGCGACTGTCGAGCTATCAGGAACCTGTGTCCGAATGGATCAGGATGATGAAATACAGATCGTGGATGTCGATGGCGAATGTGCTCGGGGAGTTGCTGGGAAAATCGATTCTCGAATGCCGATTCTTCGATGATGAAAAGTCTCCATGGCTGGTTCCGGTACCCATGCCATGGTCGAGACGATTCGCACGCGGTCTGGATCATGCGATGTTGGTCTGCAAGGGCGTCTCGAAAACAACTGGTTTTAAAGTGTTCCAGCCGTTGAAGCAGATCAATGGCCGCATCCAGTCGGGAGCAACGGTATCGCAACGATCGAGAAAACCCGACCCATTCAAGGTCTCATTGAGTGGTCGGGTGTTGAGGAAGCGAATCGAGGGCCGGAGGGTGATCGTGATAGATGACGTCAGAACGACGGGGAGAACGATCGGCCTGGTGGCACGTGCCTTGGAAAGACGTGGGGCGGTGGTGATCGGCTCTGGAGTGCTGGCAGTGGCGGATGCGCAAGGAGCAGATGCACGAAGCCTCCGATCGAGACACATCACAAACCATGGCAGGGTCAAGCAGTCAGGAAATGGGGAAAACCTTCCAACCAGAAGATTTGTTTGAAACTCCACGGTGGGGGTGAAAAGAGGCGAAGGAAGGGTGCTCAGGAGGGGAAGGGTGGCAGGCAGTGCTGGGTGAAGGGCCCGAGAATAATTGGTCTGACCGCTGACAAAGGATCATTTTGTGCACTTGGAGTTGAATTCTGCTCTGAGAAACAGGATTTCAACGTGGGATTCGTCATGGGATCGGGTAAGGAAAAACGACGTTGAGAGTGGCAAATCGTGGGGTAAAAAAAACAGATTGATCCCAAGTTCTTCCCTGCTTGGGTTGACAGCACGCTCAGGCCCGCTAAAGTACCCGGCTCACCACTTGTCGCGCTTCGGCACGGCAAAGAGTGGTTTCTTTGACAAGTGAGTAGACGAGATCGCCGCGAGGATGTGACCGCCCCGGAGCACGA
>NYVB01000181.1 GCA_002684315.1 Planctomycetaceae bacterium
CGAGTTCCTTGATGAAGCTGTTCAGTGATGAATGAGAGCTCATGGCAGTTGAGAAGGGTAGCCGCCTCGGGAATTCCACGTCATGGTGAAATCCGAGGATTTTGAGACACGGACGGTCACAGCCCTCTTTCTGAGAGCCTCAGGCCTCATCGAAAAGACATCGATTCTTTTCATGAGTGTTTTCAACCACTATGATCCTGTCCTCGGTCATCCGATATCTCCACCGATGCTGGTGACGTTGGAAAAATTCCAGTCATGGTGAAATCCATGAAGCGACCTTCCAAACAATGTGATCTCCATCACTCTTCGGTGAGACCAATCTCAATGACCCAGAGCCGCCCTCTTTCAATCGATCTCAAAGATGTCACCAAGACCTATCGAGGCGGCGTCTTCGCCTTGCGTGGGGTGTCGCTTCAGGTTCATCCCGGTGAAATCTTCGGTCTGCTGGGTCCCAACGGAGCAGGCAAGAGCACGTTGGTGAAGATCATGATGACGGTGGTCAGGCCGACCACCGCTCAAGGGCAGGTGCTCGGAAAACCTGTCGGGCACAATGGAACACTTGCAAACGTGGGATACCTTCCGGAACACCACAGATTCCCCCCCTGGCTCACCGGTCGGCAGGCGATCGAATTCGCCGGTGCCATGTGCAAGATGCCGCGCAAACTCCGTGTGCGGCGGACCGACGAACTGCTGGATCTCGTCCACATGCGCGAATGGGCCAAAAGACGTCTTGGTACCTATTCAAAGGGAATGCAGCAGCGAATCGGCCTCGCGGCATCGCTCGTCAATGACCCTCAGCTGGTCCTGCTCGACGAACCCACCGACGGCGTGGACCCCGTGGGTCGCCGCGAGATCCGTGATGTCCTGACCCAGATGCGAGAACAGGGCAAGAGTGTTCTGGTGAACAGCCACATTCTCTCCGAACTCGAACTCATCTGCGATCGGGTCGCGATTCTCGTCCAGGGTCTCGTCGCGCGCCAGGGCACCGTCGCGTCACTCACCAGTTCCAGCCGCTGCTACGAAATCATCTCACGTGCGACTCCCGAACTTGCTTCGACGTTCGACCGAGTTGAATTCGAGTCGCTTGGCGAGGGACGATCTCTGCTTCGCATTCCAAGTGACGACCCGGTCGCGATTCAGCCGATCCTCGACCGGCTCAGGAGTTCCGAGGTCATGATCGAATCCGTCCTTCCCAAGCGCGAGTCCCTTGAAGATCTCTTCGTCCGCTCCGTGACGGATCCATCAACCGGAGTCGCCCTGGATCCTGGTGCGAATCGATCCGTTGAATCCGATGTGAAATCATTCGGGATGCCCTCTTCGGAAGTTTCCGATGGAGGTGACTCATGATTCAGACGCTTGCTCTTCTTCATGCCGCGTACCGTGAATTGAATGCTCGAAAGCTGTTCTGGGTCACCCTCGGCCTCTCGTTGCTGGTGGTCGCCGCCATGGCAATCCTGGGGATCAACGAAAAGGGCATGACCATTCTGTGGTGGCAGTTCGATCTTGCGTTTCTGAACACCAACATCATGCCGGTCGATGTCTTCTACAAGCTGATTTTCTCGCAACTCGCGGTTCCCTATTGGTTGGCCTGGATCGCCACCATACTCGCACTCATTTCCACGGCATCGATCTTTCCCGACATGGTCAGTGGTGGCTCGATCGACATTCTGCTTTCCAAGCCGATCGGACGTGCGAGGCTTTTTCTGACCAGGTATCTCACCGGTCTCCTCTTCGTCCTGCTTCAGGTGAGCGTCTTCACGATCGCGGCTTTTCTGGTGATCGGTTTCAGAGGAGGCGCCTGGGAGCCCTGGATTCTGATTTCGATTCCCCTGGTGCTTCTCTTCTATTCCTATCTTTTTTCGGTCTGTGCACTCCTGGGCACGATCACGAAATCGACGATCGCCTCGTTTCTGATCACGATGCTCTTCTGGCTTTTGGTCTTCGGAGTGAATTCCGGAGAGCAGATCACGCTGGCAGGCCGTACCGCTCTCGAGATCTCTCTGGGGTATTCACAGGAGGATCTCAAGGAAGCGGTCGATGCCGGTGATCCGATCGAAGTCACCGAACCATTGCAGGAGATGTGCGATGAAGATCAGAACAGTCTTGACACCTGGGAGAGTTTCCATGGCTGGTTCTTCGCTGCCAAGACGGTTCTTCCCAAGACCGGAGAGACCATCGATCTGCTTGAAAGAGTGCTTCGAGAGCGGACCGGCATGGAGATCGGCGGCCCTCCCGAACGTCAGGAGATGATGTTCGGTACCAGCCAGCAGATCAGCAATCGTGAGTTCGGTGAAAAGATGCAGGGGACCATGGATGATCGCAGCATCAACTGGATCATCGGCACCAGTCTTCTCTTCGAATTCTTCGTGCTCCTGCTGGCTTGCTGGTATTTCTCAAGACGAGATTTCTGATCCAAGCTCGACACCGCGCTGTCGCGCCGCCTCCAATGCCTGAACCAGTGACTCTCTGAGGCCGTTTTCCTCCAGGCTTTCGATGCCTGCGTGGGTGGTGCCGCCCTTGCTGGTGACGTTCTTTCGCAAGGTGATCGCATCCCGTTCACGATGCAGAAGTTCAGCGGAACCTCGAATCGTTTCGACGACCAGCAGTTCCGCGACCTCTCGTGAGAGTCCGCTGGCGATCGATGCCTCGATCCAGCTTTCGGCCATCAGAAACAGATAGGCAGGGCCTGAACCGCTTGTCGCGGTGACGGCATGCATGCTGGCCTCGTCGATCTCGATGATTCGACCCACCGTCGACATGATCTTGCTCGCGAGTGCCATGTCCGATTCCGTGGCATTGTGGCCACGAGCGATCGCACTGATGCCCATACCGATGGTGCAGGGTGTGTTTGGCATGGTTCTGACGACTCTTGCCTTCTCACCGAGCGCGGCTGAGATCCTGGTCGAGTCGATTCCAGCCATGATGCTCACCACCGTGCAGGATCTCTCCAAGGTGCCAAGATCGATTGCCGCCTGATCGAAGATCTGAGGTTTCACCCCAAGGATGAGGGTCGAGGCCATTTGCAGGGCTTTCGGGTGTTTCGAGACCGAAACCCCTTTGTCCCGCCAGTAGGAGGTGCGCTCTTCCGATCTCTCCACCACGAGGATCTCCTCCGGCGTGAGTTCGCCATGATCGAGAATCCCCTCGAGAATGGCGCCGCCCATGTTTCCGCAGCCGAGGAAGCCCAGTTTTTTGATTTCATGCACGGTGTCCATGCCCTCAGAATCCTCAATCATTCGGAGCACGTCAACCGACGATCCGACGAACTCAAAGCCTTCGCGATAGAATTCAGACAGAACGGGAGACTTGTACCGAAAATGATGACACTCGACTTTGAAGATCCGATCACAGAGATCGAAAAACAGATAGATGCCTTGGAAAGTGGTACCGATGCCGAGCGCTATGCGGAAGAGATCGCACAGCTGCAGGCGACCCGGGATCGAGTTCTCTCCAAGACCTATGCCGCGTTGACACCATGGCAGACCGTGAAGGTCGCCCGTCATCCCAACAGGCCTCAATCACTTGACTACATCAAGCTTCTGTGTCGTGACTTCTGCGAACTTCGCGGAGACCGGCATTTCGGAGATGATCGAGCGATCATCACGGGATTCGGTCGCATCGGTTCGATGAAGGCGTTGATCGTCGGCCACAACAAGGGACGGACCACACCCGAAAAGATCAAATGCAACTTCGGCTGTGCTCATCCCGAGGGCTACCGCAAGGCGCTGATGAAAATGCGACTCGCCGAGAAGTACGGTCTTCCAATCGTCAGTTTCATCGACACGCCCGGAGCCTACCCCGGGGTCGGCTCCGAACAGCGTGGTCAGGCGGAGGCCATCGCGGTCAATCTGCGAGAGATGAGCCGTCTGCGCACGCCCATCGTGTCGATCGTGATCGGCGAGGGCGGATCCGGGGGTGCACTCGGCATCGGAGTTGGTGATCGAGTGGCCATGCTCGAACACTCCTGGTATTCGGTGATTTCCCCTGAGGGCTGTGCCGCCATCCTCTGGAAAGAAGCGAATGACCAGACGAATGAACTGGCAGCCAAGTCACTGGCCTTGACCGCTCGTAACAATCTGGAAAACGGACTCATCGATGACATCATCCAGGAACCTTCGGGCGGAGCACATCGAGATCCCTCTCAAACGGCCCGGCGCATGGAGGCCTGGATTCTCGATCAGCTCTCGGAACTCTCCCGATTGAAGGCTGAAACACTGGTTCGCAGGCGGTTCGACAAATTCAGACAGATCGGTGCCGTGACCACCAGATTCATCGAGACCGAGACGCCTGAATGACCCCTGCGTTTGACGTGGTTCCAGCGGCTCGGCTACTCTTGCGAATACAGTCCCCCCAGTCGGTCCCAGTGTCTTTTAAACACGAATAATGCGGTTTCTTCGCATCAAAATCAGCAGGTGAGCTCGCGTGGCAAAGAAAAAGACTTCAGCCAAGAAGAAGGCTTCAAAGAAGGTCGCCAAAAAGGCTTCGAAGAAGGCACCGAAGAAGGTTGCCAAGAAGACCACCAAGAAGACTGTTGCGAAGAAAGCCTCCAAGAAGGCCGCCTCCAAGAAGGCCGCTTCCAAGAAGGCCGCTTCTAAGAAGACATCCAAGAAGGTCACTCAGAAGTCGCCCAAGAAGGCTGTCACCAAGAAGACCACCAAGAAGACCACCAAGAAGACCACGAAGAAAACCGCCAAGAAGGCAGCTGCGAAGAAGACTGTTGCCAAGAAGACCACCAAGAAGGTGGCGAAGAAGCCTGCAGCCAAGAAGGCTGTCACCAAAAAGGCTGTCACCAAGAAGGTCGCCAAGAAAGCGGCAAAGAAGAAGACCAAGAAGAAGGCTGCCAAGAAGAAGTTCTCAGCCAGTGCGGCCAGTCGGTCGGTCGCTGCCGTGGCTGCTGCGGCCGAGCCTGATGCTGCCGGGTACGTCATCATCAATGGGCGTCGGGTACGCATGATCTCGACCAAGGGATTCTCTCCCACGAAGAAGAAGTCTTCATCTTCGGCGAGTACGGACCAGCCCGTGGTCCCCAAGGTCCAGCCCAAGCGTAAGACCAAGATGGCCAAGAAGGAGCTCGACTTCTATCGAGATCTTCTCCTCAGTGAGCGGGCTCGTTTGCTTGGCCTTGTCAATGGGATGGAAGATGAAGCGCTCCGCTCCCAGGGCGGAAACCTTTCAAACATGCCAATTCACATGGCTGACGTCGGAACCGACACCTTCGATCAGGATCTGGCACTTGGAATGGCGGAAACCGAACGAAAGCTCCTGAACGAGATCAATTCTGCACTGAAGCGCATTCAAGAGAAGACCTATGGTGTCTGCGACATGACTGGGAAACAGATTCCCAAAGCTCGTTTGAACGCCAAGCCATGGGCACGTCTCACGATCGATGCCGCGCGAAAAGTTGAAAGTGGTCTTCATCATCAATGAGTTCCGGTCGCTCTCCCCATACGCACTCTCCCACCGGACAGGTTTCAGCTGATCCCCCGGCCTGGACCTCTCCAGTCGCCTGGTGCACCCTCGTTCTCGTCGCGGTGTTCGGTATCGGCTTGGATCTCTGGTCCAAGGATTGGGCGTTCGAGAATGTGGCCGAGCGTCCCGTGGTGCTGGATCGGGGTGAGATTCTTGCTGATTCCGACTGGCGCCCACCTCCACACGAAGGCATCGAGGTTCTGCCTTTCGGCTTGTTGGATTTCGATCTCGTGATGAATCATGGTGCCGTCTTCGGCATCGGTCAGGATCAAAGAACGATCTTCATCGTCTTCACCATCACTGCGGTCACGCTGGCACTCGTCATCTTC
>NYVB01000182.1 GCA_002684315.1 Planctomycetaceae bacterium
TCCGCGGCGGCGCATTCCGGGCAGAGATGGATCTCGTGCTTCTTGCCGTTCTTGATCCTCACCTCGTGGACCTGGGCAGGCTTTTCACATCTGTCGCATTTGTGTTCCATGTCGTTTCTCCGCCTTCCTCACGATAGTCATGCATCCATTGATGGTGGCGTTCAATTCGAAAAAAGAACGCGCTTGTCGAGGAACCCCTAGCACGGCTCGGCCATCGCCTGACGAATTCTCACGAGTCTGGTGAGCAAACCTCTGACATCGGAAAGCGGCACCATGGTGGCGGCATCGCTGCTGCCGCCGGAGGGATCCGGGTGGCATTCGATGAAGAGGCAGTCGACGCCAACCGAGGTGGCAGCGGTGGCAAGCAGCGGGGCCCGCTCCGGGCGCCCACCGGTGTGTGTGCCTCCATCGCCTGGCAACTGGGTCGAATGGGTGACGTCGAAGCACACTGGACAGTGTTCCTGAGCACCGAGTTCCATCATGTCACCGAGTCCGATGAAGTCATTCACCAGGCGGTCATATCCGAAGAACGTGCCTCGCTCGGTGAGCATCAGGCGCTTGCCACCGGCCGACCGGACCTTTGAAATCACGTTGGTCATCTGATCGGGGCCCAGAAACTGCCCCTTCTTCACATTCAACGCCGCGCCGGTCTGAGCCGCAGCGCACAGGAGATCGGTCTGGCGGCAGAGAAACGCCGGTATTTGAAGCAGCGACACATGGTCGGCCGCCAGTCCGGCTTGCTCGGGAAGATGAATGTCCGTGCACGTCGGACGGCAGAGTTCACGACCGATCCTGGCGATTTCCTCGAGCCCCCGCTCAGCACCCGGGCCCCGAGCGGATCCGATGCTGGAACGGTTGGCTTTGTCGAAACTGGCCTTGAAGACATATGGAATGTCGAGATCGGCGCAGATCTGGGAGACCTCGGTGCCGATCTGGCGATTGATTTCCGGCGTTTCAAGGACACAGGGCCCCGCAATGATCAGAAGGGGGCGATCTCCGTCTGAATAATCGAACCAGTCGTGCAGCGTCTGCGTATCAGTCATTGGTTCCGACATTGGTCTGTTCCTCATTGTTCAGTTGGTACGAGGTTCCATGGTACATCCGCCTTTAAACCATGTTTCGACGACCTCGCCACTCATTTCATGTTCTTCCGTGTTCTTCACGCAAGCCGGACTTGCGGATGGCCGAAGACAACTGTGTCAGAGGCCTTTGGAGGAAGGGGCTTCCGGCAATGATTCATCACCATGCCCGCATGTGATCGGGGGAGGTGACAGGTAGGGGTTTCTTGGAGGGCGAAGATGGCACATCTTCCCAGAGAACCAGAGGCTTTCGGCGAACAGGTTGCTGTGCTCCTGAAACGCTATTTTCCCGATCGAGAACCCGAATTGGTCGGTCCCCTGGATCTGATCGTCAGCGGTCGACATCTTGGCCTGGAAAACCTGTATCGGATGGTGCTTAGAAACCCGTCCCGAGGAACCGAAATCGTCGAAAACTATCTTGAGAAGGTGCTTGAGGGCGATCTCGTCCTGAACCTTCCCATGCCTCTGGCATTGGCACGAGGACGCATCATGCCGAGGATCCAGCCATTGAGCATCTTCGATCGCCTCGATCGCGAGCAGGTCGCGCACATCCCCTACGTCAACGGTACCGTCATCGTCTACGTGATCGATCTTCCGGAGGTCACGGTCTCGATCACGACCGAACAGATGATCAAATGGGGTCTCGGCCCCGAGGATCTCGATGACATCTCACGAAAGAATCTGTCGCGGTACGTTCCCGAAGTGAAGATCAAGGTCATCCAAAGCAATGATGGCGGTCGGGCCGCGATGGTCTCCGAAAAGGATGGCTACGACGCAGCACGACTGCTGCTCACCACCTTGCACAAGCGACTCGCCCCTGAACTCGATGGCGATTTCTTCGTCGCCACGCCGGCACGAGATTGTTTCGTCGCCGTGAGCAACGGTCCCGACTCCTTTCTCGACAGGCTTCGCCAGAGAGTCGGACAGGATTTTCGTCGCATGCCCTATCCGATCACACGCGAACTCTTCGTGGTGACACGTGACGGTGTGGCTGGTACGGCTGCCGACGCAGCGTGATAGTCTGTAGGCGTGATTCTTCTCATCGACAACTACGACAGTTTCACCTGGAATCTGGTTCAACGGATCGGTGAAATCGATGCGTCCATCCCCATTCAAGTGGTGCGCAACGACGAGATAGACGCCGATGAGGCGGACCGTCTCGCTCCTTCGCATCTGATCATCTCCCCCGGGCCGTGCACACCCGATCAGACCGGCGCCTGCAAGTCGATCCTCGATCGTCTGAACGGCCGAGTCCCGATTCTCGGGGTGTGTCTGGGGCATCAGACGATCGGTGCCTTGTCGGGCATGGTCGTCGAGCGCGCTTCCGCACCCGTGCACGGCAAGACCTCCCCGGTTCATCATGACGGGCGCGGCATCTTCTCAGGTCTGTCCCAACCATTCGAAGCGACTCGGTACCACTCTCTGATCGTGAATCGTGAGTCCGTGGATACCAGTCGATTCGAAATCAGTGCCTGGTTGTCCGATGGCACCATCATGGGCTTGCGCGCCCTCCACACGGCTCAACCCGTCGATGGCGTCCAGTTTCACCCCGAGAGCTTTCTCACTGAAGAGGGCCCCCGATTGCTGGCGAATTTTCTCGGGATGAAACTCCCCGCACGAACCGCTTGAAACCAACTAGAATGGTCCCACGTTCCAAGGAGGACATTCGCGTGACTGAAGCCGCCCCCGTTCGAGAAATCGCATCATTCATTCTGGAAGAGCCACCCACCGAAGATTCGGTCACGCTCGGGGTCCATGGCACCGACTATCTCGTCATGCTGACACCCTCGGTCGCTCCGGCCGACTTTCCCGAGCCCGCCTCCCGACGAAATCGTCGCATTCGCGGAACCGTCGAAGGAAAAGCTCTGAAGATGCACCGGGCTGATGCAGGCGGGCGTTTCATCGAACCCGTTCATGGACAGCCACGCATCGTCCAGGGAACTGTGAGCCGCGTCGACGCTGCGAACGATCGGCTCTTGATGGACATCGTGGTCCCGATGTGGATCACCGTGGAGACGGCTGTCACAGGACAGCGTGCCTCTGATTTCCAGTCCGGCGATCTTCTGAATTTCTATCTCGAGAGCGGAACTCGATTCGTTCCCGAAGCGTGATCGTTTTCGAAATCAGTTTTCTTCCGCCATCAGAAACTTGATCGCCGCCTCGACCTTGTTGTTTCTGCAATCAGGGACGCGCAGGCGCCCTTGACGGTCGAACACGTAGTAATCGGGATAACCGTTGACCATGTAGGCATCGATCGTGGTGTTGCCGACGTCATGGCAGACCGGGTATCTGATGTTTCGTGATCTCACCATCTCAGCCATTCGTTCCGCACCTCGGTCATGACAGACGCCGATCAGCACGACGTCATCACCGTACTTCTTTGCCAGGGCGTTGTTCTTGGGAATCGAGGCAAGGCATGGTCCGCACCAGGTGGCCCAGAAGTCGAGGACGACGATCTTGCCCTCGAGATCCTCGGGTCTCATCTCTCCGTTGATCCAGTTGGAGACGTCCAGTTCGGGAGGGGTCGTCGCGTTGATCGAGGCAAGACGTCTGCTTCTTGTGATATCGGTGCCTGATTCGAGCAGCTCGGTTGGCACGGACGGTGGTGTGGTCGTGTCAACTGTCTTCCGACCTTTGGCTGGTACGGGTTCCTTCAGCAGAGTCTCGACCACGGCCTTGACATGTGACGGTTGCAGTCCGATCGCACGGATCTTTCCCGTCCTGTCGATGACCGCGATCGTCGGCCAGAATCGGACCTTCCAATTCCTGGCACTTTGCTCATTGTCATCAACGAACAGCGGGTAGTTGATTTTCTTCTCACCCGCGACGGTCGCCATCCGGTCGACTCCTCGTCTGCTGTCATGGATGCCCATGACGAGAAGACCTTGATCCTTGTACTCCGCCTGAAGATCGACCATCTCCGGAATCGCTTTCAGACATGGCCCGCACCATGTCGCCCAGAAATCGACCACCACGACTTTTCCAAGCATCGGTGGCGTGCGCACGGTCTTCCCATTGAGATCCTCGAGTCTGAGCGCCGGTGCCTTCTTGCCGACCATGGCCTGGTGCATCGCTCTGACCTTTTCGTCGCCCCAGAACCAGCTCTCGGGAAAGTCGTCGCCGGCCAAAGTGGGTGCGGAAAAGAGAACGAGGAAGAACAAGCCGAGTAATCTGTTCATCTTGGAAGCTCCTTGGGCGTGGATCATGCTTCATTAGCATACGATGCATTCACTAACCATCCTCAGGGAGTTTGACCAGTCATGTCAAAAAACATCGGAGTAGGTCTCATTGGCAATGGATTCATGGGACGGGCTCATGCCAATGCATGGGGTGCCGTGAATCGATTTTTCACCCTCAAACGGCGTGCGGAGATGAAGACCGTCGCAGGGCTTTCCGAGGAGAGGGTGGCAGCCTTCGCCCAACGCTGGGGGTTCGATGGAAGCACCATCGACTGGCGATCGATGCTTGAGGATGACGAGATCGGGTTGATCGACGTCACAACCGAAAATCACAAACACGCCGAGATGTCCATCGCCGCGCTCGAGTCGGGGCGAAACGTCTGCTGTGAAAAACCCATGGCCGGGACCCTCGAGGAAGCCCGTGCCATGCGCAACGCCGCCCGCAAGGCGGCTCGCAAGGGCCTCCATGCCTGGGTCTGGTTCAACTACCGAAGATGTCCTGCCGTCGCGTTCGCACATCAACTCGTGAAGCGAGGCAAGCTTGGTCGGATCTTCCACGTGCGGGCACAGTATCTCCAGGACTGGGGAGGACCCGACACGCCGCTTCTGTGGAGGTTCATAGGAAAACATGCCGGCTCCGGTGCCCATGGTGATCTCAATGCGCACATCATCGACATGGCACGTTTCGTCACGGGTGACGAGCTGACCGAGGTGAGTGGTGCCATCGAGGAGACTTTCATCAAGGAACGGAAACTCGTGGAAGGTTCGGGTGGACCGATCTCCGGCAAGGGAGCCTCCCGCGGCAGGAAGATGGGGCGTTCAACCGTGGATGACTGCCTGATGTTCATGGGGCGCATGAAGCAGGGTGCAGTGGCAAGTTTCGAAGCGACTCGGCTCGCCACCGGAAATCAGAATGCAAACCGGCTTGAAATCAATGGCGAAAAAGGATCGTTGCGCTTCGATTTCGAGCGAATGAACGCACTTGAGTGGTGGGACAACACCATCGACCCCGGACTGCGGGGTTGGAGCAGGATCATGTGCACCGACGCCGACACGCATCCCTACGTCGAGAACTACTGGCCCGCCGCACATCTCATCGGGTACGAGCACTGCTTCACCAGCATGTGTTCCGACATCCTCAGGGTCCTCGGGGGGAACAAGCCGGTCGTGCCTCTTCCGGATTTCGAGGATGCGTATCAGACGCAACGCGTGCTCCACGCGGCTCTGCTCAGTGCGCGCGAAAAAAGGCCGGTGAAAATGTCCGAAGTGAAGTGAGCCGATGAAGTCCCCAGACCCCGGTCTCGAGAATCTGACCAAGGCGCGTGATCGTGCCATCGAAGCACTTCTTTCCCTGCAGAACGAGGATGGTCATTGGTGTGGCGAACTCGAAGGAGATTCGATCCTTCAGAGCGAGTACATCCTCATGAAGTGGATTCTCGAACAGGAACGCGCCATCATGCATGATGGGCGAGATGGCTGGGATGTTCTTCAGCGCATCGCCTCTCGACTCCGAGCGCAGCAGCGTCCGGATGGTGGATGGGGGCAGTATCGCGACTCCGCCGTGGACGTCTCCGGTTCGGTCAAGGCGTACTTCGCGCTGAAGCTCATGGGTGATGATCCTCGTTCCGAGCACATGCAGGCCGCCGTGCGCGCGATTCATGCCGCAGGCGGTGCCGAGACCTGCAACTCATTCAGCAACTTCTACCTCGCCTGTCTCGGTCAGATCTCATGGAACGCGGTGCCCGCGATACCACCGGAGATCATCCGGATTCCTCGTTGGTTCTACTTTCATCTCGACAAGGTGAGTGCCTGGACCCGGACGATGATCCTGCCACTCTCCCTGGTGGCCACCCTCAGACCGACCCGGCCGCTTCCCGAATCACTTGCGATCGATGAACTCTTCGTCGACCACGAGGCACGTCATCAGCTCACACTCCGCTCGAAGACGCCTCGCGCCTGGAAGTTCTTCTTCAAGAGCGTGGATCGTGTCATCAAAGTTCTCAATGATCCTCTGAGCTCGACGTCCTTCCGAAGAAACTCCATCGAACTCGCCTGGGACTGGATCAAGAATCGAATGGGACAGGACGGTCCTGCCGCGACCGACGGCCTGGGTGCGATCTTTCCCGCGATGGTCTACAGCCAGGTGGTGATGAAAGCTCTCGGGTACGAGCGCGGCCATTCGAGAGTGCGTCGTGCGGAGGAGGAACTTGATGCCTTCTTTCTCGAGTCTCCTGACGGTTCGATTCGAATTCAACCTTGTTTCAGTCCCGTCTGGGACACTGGAATCTCGCTCTACGCTCTGGCCGACTGCGGACTGACGCGTGAAAGTCCGGCATTGTCGAAGGCGGCGGACTGGCTTCGCGCCAAGGAATCTCGTTTCCAGGGGGACTGGGTTCGCAACGTCGAGGGTGATCCCCCGTTCACCGGATGGTGCTTCGAATACCACAATGCGTGGTATCCCGACTGTGATGACACCGCCATGGTCGGCAAGGCCTTGCTCAAAATCGGTGGTGAAGAGAACGTGGCGGCCAGTGAGCGTGCACTCGATTGGATGCTCGCCATGCAGAACAACGATGGAGGCTGGGCTGCATTCGATCGCACCGTCGAGAGAACGATCCTCGAGTACGTTCCTTTCGCCGACCACAACGCGATGCAGGACCCTTCATGTACCGACATCACCGGTCGCGCCCTTGAATTTCTTCATGGACACGGATTCGATCTGAACCATGACGCGGTTGCGGCCGGAATCGATTTCATCAAAAGCCGACAGGAGGATGACGGCTCCTTTCGCGGACGGTGGGGGGTGAACTACATCTACGGAACCTGGCAGGCAATCGTCGGTCCCATCGAATGTGGCGTCTCTTCCGACGAAGACTGGGTCCGCAAAGCCGGTGGGTGGTTGAAGAGCATCCAGAAGGATGACGGTTCCTTCGGCGAAACCGCCAACAGCGACCTCGATCCCTCTTTGAAGAGTCAGGGTGTCGCCACGCCTTCCCAGACGGCCTGGGGTGCGATGGCGATGCTTTCGATCTTCGGTCCTGAGGATCCCGAGGTGCTTTCGGCGGTGTCCTGGCTGGAGTCGAGGCAGCTTGATGACGTTTCCGCCGCCGACTTCCGCACGAATCCCGATGGTGATCCCTCCGGTTCATGGGTGGAACTGGAAATGACGGGAATCGGTTTCCCCGGGGTGTTCTATCTTCGATACCACATGTACCGCTTGTACTTCCCGTTGATGGCGCTGGGCAGGTATCTCGCGGCTCGTAGTGCCTCCCCGTGCGAGGTGAGATCCGCCGGTTCAGTCATGGTCTGACGCGCCTGCAGCCGTCGCCTGCAGAAGTGTCACCAACGCCGAGATCATCAGTTCGCTGGTTTGATCGTCGATGTCCGTTTCCGGATTCAATTCCACGGCGTCGATCGCGACCACCTGTCCATGACGGCCGACGATTTCCATCGTCTCGATGATCTGGCCGGGACTGAGTCCGCCTGAAACAGCGGTATCGACACCCGGCGCGAACTTCGGATCGATCACGTCCACGTCGAAACTCACCATGAATGGTTCGCCGTTCGGAGAGACGGTCTGCAGCGCATTCTTCACGGTCGTTTCGATGCCTTCACGATGCATCACCTCGGAGGAGAAGACCGTGAGCCCAAGCTCCTCGATGTGCTTCTGTTCTCCAGGATCGATGTCCCTCGCACCGAGGAAAGCGGTTCGGTTGGAGTCGATTCGACCGTCCTGGCCCACGATCTCGCTGAGATGATCGACCTCGAGACCCAGCAGTGCCGCGGCGCTCATTCCATGTGGGTTTCCCGATGGTGACGTCTCATGCGTGTTCATGTCCACATGAGCGTCGATCCAGAGAACACCGGGCACGCCCTCGCCTCGTGCATGATGTGTCGATGCGACACCCGCAAGCGAACCTGCTGCCAGTGTGTGGTCGCCACCGATCACGAGAGGGACGATGTTCTCGCTTGCGAACTGCCGGGTTCGAGCCTTCAACAGGTCGCACCCCTCGGCGGTGCGCTCGAGTCGTGACAGATTCCCCTCCCGTTCCAGGACCACGTCTCCTGCGTCTTCGATCGCGAAGTGCCCGATCGTTCGGCAGAGTCTTTCGACGAAAGCCTTTTCCCGGATCTTCCAGGGGCCCATCGCTGTTCCCGGCTTTCCGCCACCGATGCCCATGGGCACCCCGAGGATTCGTATGTCCGATCTGGTCATTGCTTCAGGATCCCCGAAATCAACCATTCTGGCCAGTCGGTCCGTGAAATCATCTTCTTTGCCTACACTCTCAGCATGACAAGCTCACTCATCATCATCGTCTCTCTGCTTTCATGCCTCACTCATGCGGTCACACATCCACCGACTCTTTTCGAAGATCATGAATTTCATGACGGGCCGTGGATCGTCATCGAGCGACTGGACCATCCCGACACCTTTCGCCAGCTTGATGAGATCCTGCCGACACCCGACGAGTTGCGGCTGGCCTCGGGTGCGCCCGGTCCGGAGTACTGGCAGCAGCAGGTCGATTATGACATCAAGGTGCGTCTTGATGAAGCCACCAGGACCCTTCACGGTCAGGAACGGATCACCTACCACAACAACAGTCCCCACGAACTTCGATATCTGTGGCTTCAGTTGGATCAGAACCGTTTTCGCCGGGACTCACTCGCCAATCGTTCCACGTCCTCACCCGATTTCACCCAGGATCAATCACTCCGATCCATGCGACAACACCTCGAGCTGAAAGAGTGGGAGGGTGGTTGCGACATTCATCGGGTGGCGCTTTCCGATGGATCCGATCTCGAGTTCACCGTGGTCGACACCGTGATGAGAATCGAACTTCCGAAACCGCTCGCCTCGGAGGCGGTGTTCACCTTCGACGTCGATTGGAGTCATCCGGTGGTCCGCAACACCACTCGTCGTGCCCGCTCGAGTTACGAATTGTTCGATGATGGACATGCCATCTATGAAATCGCGCAGTGGTTCCCCCGACTCTGTCCCTACACGGATGGTGACGGATGGCAGAACAAGGCTTTTCTCGGCAGCAGTGAGTTCGCCACCGAATTCGGAGACTACACGGTCGCGATCACCGTTCCCGAGACCCATGTCGTCGCATCCACCGGAGTACTTGCCAATTCCGATGAGGTTCTGAGTCAGCGTCAGCGAACGCGATTGACCGAATCCATGACCGCGCAGGAGCCCGTGCTCATCATCACCCCCGAAGAGGCACTGGCCAACGAGGAACGTGTCTCCGATGGAAACAGGACCTGGGTCTTCGACGCAGAAGACGTCCGGGATTTCGCCTGGGCTTCAAGTCCCACCTTCGCCTGGGATGCCTGGGGAGTGGCCATTCCCGGATCCGATCGCGTGACTCTTGCCATGAGCTATTTTCCAGTTGAAGGAGAGCCCCTCTGGAGCCGTTATTCGACTCAATCCGTCGCTCATGCTCTTGAGATGTATTCCCACTTCACGATTCCATATCCCTACCCGGTCGCCATCAGTGTGAATGGACCCGTTGGTGGAATGGAGTATCCGATGATCTGCTTCAACGGACCTCGTCCCGAGGATGACGGCACCTACACCCAGCGGACCAAGTACGGCTTGATCGGTGTGATCATCCATGAAGTCGGTCACAACTGGTTCCCCATGATCATCAATTCCGACGAGCGGCAGTGGACGTGGATGGATGAAGGATTGACCACCTTCATCCAGTATCTGGCTCAAGAGGTCTGGGAGGATGACTATCCCTCGCGCAGGGGTGAGCCTCAGAACATCGTGCGATACATGATGTCCGAGAATCAACGGCCGATCATGTCGCATGGTGAATCAATCATCCAGCGTGGGAACAACGCCTATGCCAAACCGGCGACGGCGCTCAACATCCTTCGCGAAACCGTTCTGGGTCGGGAGCAATTCGACTACGCCATGCGTGAATTCTCGAGAAGGTGGGCTTTTAAACGACCCGAACCCGCTGATTTCTTCCGCACCATGGAAGACGCCTCCGGCACCGATCTCGACTGGTTCTGGAGGTCATGGTTCTATTCCACGGACCATGTCGACGTCTCGGTCGAA
>NYVB01000183.1 GCA_002684315.1 Planctomycetaceae bacterium
CAGCTTTCGCTTTCCGCCGACCTTCATCGAACCCACGCCTTCGGTCCAGCCCTTGATCACTCGGTTGAGCGGGAAGCTGGTCGGTTCGCCGCGATCGACCGAGCTGTCGAACTTGGTTCCGTCGACGAGCCATCCGGTGTAGTGGACGCTGACGTTGGCGCTGTTGCTGCTGGGGGCGGGACCGGTGCCTTCGACCATGTCGATGTACCGGAGTCCCGAGGCGGTGGTCTTCATCGGCTTGTCGCTGGAGTCTCCGGGAAGTCCCGATGAAGATGTGTTTTCGATGATCTTGCCGGTGACGGCGTCGATCTTCATGTCATGTTTCATGTTGTTTCCAAAGATGGTGACCATGATCGCGGGGGGATCAGACATCAGGTCGAGCGTGGCATCCGAGCATCGACCGGGCGTGTTTTCAAGTGAGGTCTTGATCGCATCGGTCAGGCTCACGTTGGGTGCGGTGATCGCGCCGGTCTTCCCATCGACGAGCACGCGCATCGGGACGCCGGCCTTGTCGAGAAAGATCTCGAAACGAACGTCGTTTCCGCTCGTGAGCGCCTTGGCGCGGATGACGGTCGCCTTTCCGTCTTCCGAGGCCTTCGTGATGGCATCCATCATGCTGAGGCTGGCCGTTTCGAGTTTGGCCTGCTCTTCGGCAGGAGGTGCTGGGAGCTGTGAATAGTCTGTGTTCTGAGCCTGTGTCATCGTCGTGATTCCTGCGGCCGCCAGAAGGGCGACAAGTGCCATTTTTCGTGTCTTCATGATCAAGATCCTTCGTTCGATGGAATTGGTACGGACCGATAGGATAGACTCGAACCGTCCACTTGTCCCGCGGAGCACGGCTATGAAGAACTCTTGTGTCCAGATCGTCCTCCTTTCGGGTCTTTTTCTGGGCGGCGCGGTCTGCTGCGAGCAGCAGGATCGACCCGTCGCGACTTCCGCACCAGATCCCGCGCCCGGTGGGGACGGGGAAGTCGACACCAATGCCTTGAGAGCACCCGGGACCACCGGGTACTACAACGCTCTCGGCGCCGCCCAGCGAACGGCCGAAGGGCTCAACGACAAGGTGGACGACTACAACCGGGAACTCGATGACAGGATGGACGATCTCTTCGACCAGTGAGGCCGATTCACTTCAGCTGGTCGGGGTTCAGACATTCCAGGTCCTCGACCACGAAGATGCCGTCCTTGCGAACCAGTTCTCCGTCGAAATAGATCTCTCCGCCCCCGTAGTCAGCGCGCTGGATGAGAACGTTGTCCCAGTGAATCTCTGAACGGTTTCCATTGTCGGCCTCTTCATACGCCTGCCCGGGTGTGAAGTGGATGCTGCCGGCGATCTTCTCATCGAACAACGTGTCCTTCATCGGATGGAGGACGTAGGGATTGAAACCGATCGCGAATTCACCCACGTATCGGGCGCCTTCGTCGGTGTTCAGGATCGTCTCGAGCTTGTCCGCATTGCGGTCGCTGTGGGACTCCACGATCCGGCCTTTTGAAAACACCAGTCGGATGTTCTCGAACGAGATTCCGTTGTACAGCGTGGGGGTGTTGTAGTGCATGATTCCCTCGACCGAATCACGTACGGGAGCGGTGAAGCATTCTCCGTCCGGGATGTTGTGCGAACCACAGCAGGGGATGCTTGGAATGTCCTTGATCGAGAAGCTCAGGTCGGTGTCGCCGGGTCCGACGATTCGAACCTGATCGGTTCGATCCATGCGGGCGGTGAGTTTCTCGGCGGCGGTCTGCATGCGCACGTAGTCCGCGGTGCAGACGTCGAAGTAGAAGTCCTCGAAGGCGCTGGTGCTCATCTGTGCCAGCTGGGCCATGCCGGCGTTCGGCCATCTCAGGACGCACCATCGAGTCTTCTTCACCCGCTCTTCGAAGTGGACCGGCTTCATGTAGAGCTGGCCTCGAGCCTTCATTCGATCCTCGGGGACGTCTGAGAGTTCGCTGGCGTTCGCCGAGCCCCGAAGGCCGATGTAGGCGTCCATCTTCTTCATCCTGAAGACGTCGATGTCCGCCATGGCGGTGATCTGGTCGTCCGAGATGTCCATCAGCTGGGCTCTCTGGATGCGACTGTGGTTGGGTGCGACGTGAACATGACCTCCGGCGGCTCTGCCTCGTTCGATCAAGGCGATGATCATCTCCTCCGGTATGTCCCAGGTCTCGACGAGCAGGTGTTCGCCCTTCTGGAGCCGAGTGGAATGTTCGATCAGGGTCCTGGCGAGTCGGTCGTATCGTTGGTCGTTCATTGGTGGTGTTCCTTCACAAGCCCGGACAGAAGTTCCGGGGTCAGTTCCTTCAGTTGGTGAATGACTCGCTCCGCAGCGGCGAGTTCCTTCGGGTCGTGTCCGGTCGAGACGATGCCGATCGCGGGCATGCCCGCACGGTGCGCCGCTTCGATTCCTGCGGCGGCATCCTCCACCACGATGCAGTGTTCGGGCGGGCATCCCAGTCTCTCGGCGGCAAGCAGGAAGCCGTCCGGTTCCGGTTTGCCCCGTTTCACATCACATCCGCAGACGATGGCATCCAGACAGCTTCCGATGTCGAGTTCACGGTTGCAGAGTTCGATGTTCTCACTGGGAGCGCTCGATCCGATCGCAAGACGGAAGCCTGCACCGTGCAGTCGGTTCATCATGTCCCGCGCACCGTCCATGGCGGGGAAATCCTCGATGATGATCGCTCGAAACGCCGCTTCCTTCTCGTTCGCGATCATTTCGGTCTGTTCCGCGTCCGGCATCGTCCTGCCAGCACGGACCCAGTTCTCGCCGATGATCTCGGGGTTCCTGCGACCGAAATCCCGAATGAAATCAGCCGGGCCGTATTCGATGCCATGCGTGTCCATGGTCGATTTCCACGAGTCATAGTGGGCATCGTGGCTGTCGGTCAGCGTGCCATCCATGTCGAAGATGACGCCGATGGTTTCGTTCGAGGTCATGATCGAGGTGCCTTTTCCGAGGTCATCCCCAGATTGGATGAGATCGTCCGGCAGACTTCCGACGCCTGCATGATCTGGGCGCGGTCGACATCGAGATGCGTCACCGCCCTCACCATGTACGGGCCGAGTGGAATCATCTGGACCCCGGCGCGAGCGAGTTCCTCGCAGTACTGCGCCGCGTCGGGCCCGGTCTCTTCGAGGTTGAAGAAGACCATGTTCGTCGGTGTGTCCTCCGGGTCGAGTCGCAGTGCGATCCCCGGCACGTCCTGAAGTTCCCGAGCCAGCAGTTTGGCGTTCTCGTGATCTTCCACGAGTCGCTCGAGGTGGTGGTCCAACGCGTGAATCGCGGCGGCGGCCAGCATCCCCGCCTGACGCATCGAACCGCCCAGCATCTTTCTGAAACGACGCGCGCGCGTGATCATCTTCTCGGGCCCGACCAGTGCCGAGCCCACCGGTGCGCCAAGTCCCTTGGAGAAACACACCGAGACGCTGTCGGCGGATGTCGCGAAGGTCCGGGCGTCGTATCCGCAGGCGGCGACCGCATTGAACAGCCTTGCGCCGTCCACATGCACATGGAGTCCGTGGTTTCTCGCCTGGAATGCGACGTCCTCGAAATCCTCGAGACGCCAGGGGATGCCGCCCCCCCGGTTGTGCGTGTTCTCGACCACGAGCATCCTGTCGAAGGGGTTGTGATCATCCACGCCTCTCATGGCGGCTTTGATGTCATCGGCGGTGAAGATGCCGCCGTCGCCTTCAAGCATGGCGATCATGCATCCGGACAGGGCGGCAGGTCCACCAGTTTCGTAATGAATGATGTGACTGTCCCGGTGAGCGATGATTTCATCACCGCCCTCGCAGATCGATCGAATCGCAAGTTGATTGGCCATCGTTCCGCTGGGGGTGAACAGTGCGGCTTCCTTGCCCAGCAGATCGGAGATCTTTCGCTCAAGGGCCTTCACCGTGGGATCGTCGCCCAGGACGTCATCGCCGAGTTCCGCCGAGTGCATGGCGGCATGCATGGCGTCGGTGGGGCGGGTCACGGTATCACTGCGCAGGTCGATGCTCTCTGTCATTCAAGGACTGTAGCACTTCGATCAGTCCGAGAGCGACTCGACCGCGGCAACCTTGGTGTCCTCGTCGGACAGGGGGATCATGGTCAGCCCGCCCGAGGCTTCGGCGATCAGATCGAAGATCTGGCCGCGTGTGACAGGCTTGTAGACGGCCTCTCCCTGAGCGACCCGGACACCCCATCGCCGAGCTTCCTCGGCGTCGGTGGCAAGCTTCCAGAAGCTCCGCCAGACCGTTCGCTCGAAACGGGCTTCCTCGCTGAGGGCGTACCCGTCCGGAATCCCTCCCGGAGTGTCGATCAGCAGTCCGTCTCGTGGCGACATCCGATCGGAATAGACCCTTCTCAAGAGAATCAGACTTCTCCCGGCGAAGGGATCACCTTGAGCGACCTGTTCATGATCGAACCGGACGGTCCAGGCGTCCACGAAGAGAACGTCACCGGGGATCGTGTATTCGCGCCTTCCAAGTTCGGTTCCCTGTTCATCGACTTCGATGAATCGCAGATCTGTGCTGAGGACCTCGTCTCGGATGTTCAAGTCCTGGTCGAGAATCTCGATTCGCGCCAGCCGACTGGTTCTCGCCAGACGCTCGATCATCGCATCACGGGTCTCGATTTCGGCTTCCATCTTCTGCTCGAGCATCGCCACTTCGGCTCGGAGGGCCTGTTCTCGGCCCTGAATTCCGTACCAAAGGCACAATGAGACCACTCCGCCGAAAACGATCGTCAGCAGAAGTATTCTCACCAGAGAGCCGAAAGATGGTGCGGTCGCTACGCTCATGTCATTCCTATCGGCATTCCACGGGAGAAGTCGCCGTCAAACGCCGATAGTTCCCTTATGAACATGCTGTACACGCTCATTTTCACGATTCTGACCCTCTCCGTGGCCCCGGTCACGGCTCAGGAGGCCGTTGCGCCCGACAGATTTCTGGTGGCTCAGCAGCGAAAGGGGGCGTTTTTCGGCTTTGAAGAGGCCGCAAGCTTCCCCACACCACTCCCGTCGCCCTTTTTTCGCGTGCTGACATCGGTCACCAGTCGTCCTGGATTTCCCCCCTTCGGATCGGTCAGCGTTGATGAGTCCGTGGCGTTTTCGGGTGACTGGTCTCTCGCGTTCGAGGTCGATGGGGCTTCGATCGCCGTCGCCGTACCCACCGCACGCATACCGATCTATCCCCAGAGTGAATACGAGGTCCGGGCCCGGGTTCGAACGGCCGGACTCGCTCGTGCGGGTGCCTCGCTGGTGGTCCGACTTCATGATCTCGACGGGAGAGAGATCCCCGGAACGAAACGTGAATCGGTCCCCGTCCGCACCAACGGCGAGTGGACGATGCTGTCGGTTCGTCCGCCCACCGACATTCAATCCGCCGCCGATCTCACTTTCGAGCTTCACCTCAAGCAGGATGAGCGACCGGATCTTTCCGGCAATGTCTGGTTCGATGAGATCGAGGTCTGGCAGCTCCCTCGGATGAGCCTGACGGCTCGACCCATCTCCGGCGTCACCCGGTTGCCCGAACGGCCGACCTTGCAGGCTTCCTTGAACGACCTCGCGACTGGAACGCTGACCGCGGTTCTCAGCGTCTTCGACCTCGACGGCGCTCTCCGCGCGGAACGCCGCGAGCCGATCTCCCGAGGAAGAACCTCTCTGGTTCTCAACTTCGACGATCTTCCGGTGGGGTGGTACCGAGGACGTTTGTCGCTTCTCGATGGCGAGACGCTGCTTGCCCGCGAGGATCAGGCGATCGCGATTCTTCCTGAATCCACCCGCAACACCCTGACCTACGAGGCACCTCACTTCGGCGTGTCATTCTCCGATTCCTTCGAGGACCCGGCCGGTACCGAATTGGAGTTCGCGTCGGTGCTTCGTCCTGATTACGTCTCGGTTCCGGTCTGGCAGTCGGGACGACCCGCTCGTCTGGATTCCGAGCGTTCCAGGGACATGGATACCTTCGTCGATGCTTTGCATGCCTCCGGAATCGAACCCGTCTTCGAACTCTCGGGGCTTCCTTCCGACCTCACTCTGCAGAAGGTCGGTCGAACGAATGATGATGTGCTGGAGATGATCGGTCGCGGTGACCCCAAGGTCCTTGATCTTCTCTCCAACTGGATGGCCCAGTACGGAGACGAGGTCTCTCGCTGGCGAGTCGATTCCCCCGGCCGAGTGAGTGCGCTTCAGATCGATTCAGCGCTTGGTGAGATCGATCGACGCACCCGCACCTTCGTGGCGGCTCCGATCCTCGAACTCGACGTTGATGTTCTCGGATCCCGATCCAGGTCCGACGACTCGGATGTCTTCGAGACAGAATTCCTTCCGATGCGTTTTCTCGGTGATGGCTTCGAAGGTCCGCTTCGGACTGGTGAGTCAAGTGGTCTTCTGGTGATCGATTCCGGACGAGCTTTTCAGGATGATCGAATGCGAGCCACTCGCGTGGCCCGTGATCTCGTCGAGGCCTGGGCCCGTGGAGTGGACTACCTTGAACTTGAATCTCCCTGGAATCAAAGGAGCGGTGCCTCGTCGCTCAAGGGTCTTGATGCCGTCGGCTACGTCTTCCACATGATCGCATCACGGTTGTCGGCACGAGGCCCAGAGATTCCAGTGCCTCTGGGACGAGGCCTGAACGCCTTTCTCCTCAAGGGACAGTCCGAAGAACCCATGATCGTCGCCTGGGCGACCGAGGGTTCCGCCACCATGGAACTCGCTCCCGAATTCGGTTCGATCCGCATCACATCGATTGATGGAACCACTTCATCCCTGTTTGATGACGGCAGCCCCCGTCTGATCCAACTCGATGACGCGCCCGTCTTTCTGACCGGGTTCGACAGGAAGATCGCACGGTTTCGTGCTGAAGCTTCAATGACGCCGGAATTCATCGAAGCCTCCACCGGGGTCCATGAATGCACGTTCAGCCTGCACAATCCCTGGGCCGAAGCCATTGAAGTCCGTCTTCGCCCCGTCGGACCCGCCAGTTTTCGTTTTCAGCCCATGAGCCGTCGTGTCACCATTCAGCCCGGTGCGCGAGAGCGGGTGGGGTTCGAGTTCACGTTTCCCAGAACACAGGTGGATGGTGCGCTTGATCTGCGATTGAGTGCCGAGATCATCGGTGCTCGGGAGCAGACCGCCCAGTTGCTGGTTCCGACGAGTGTCCAAGCCAGTCGAATGGCGTTGGAAAGTTCCTGGCGTCTCTCACGTGATGCCGGCGGGCGTGACAATGGTGTTCTGGTCAGCCTTTCCGCCTACAACAGCGGAACCACCCCCTTGTTGCTCGAGGCGTTCTGCTCCGCGGTCGGGTTCGCACCGATGCGCAAGGCGATGCCTGAAATCCTCCCTGGTGAGACGACCACCAGAACATTCTTCTATCCCGGTGGTCAGGACATTCTCCCCGGGCGTGAGATCGTGGTGGGGCTTTCGGAACTCGAATCAGACGGGTATCTGGTACGTCGGCTCGCGATCACCGAGGATGTCGGTTCCCTGTTGGTGACGGAACCGATCCTTGATGACATGGAGTGAGCGGTCGCAGTTCACAGAGCGCGTTCGGGTTCTCGTCCCATCAGCGACTCGAAGATGATCCGAGTGATCTCCCAGCGACCCTGCTCGTCCTCATCGACTTCGAAACTCCAGGTGGTGGGGACCAATCCGTAACTGCCACTGGTCGATGTCCTGCATGACAGGAAGACGAGTGCGCCGCCCGTGTCGTTTGATTCGCCCCTGAGCCGGATCACCCAGTTTTCCGTGATTCGATTGCGTCCCGAGAGGGTCTTGAAAGACTCCTCCACCGCTGAAAAAGGTCTCCCGGGTCGGGTCACGCTGCCCAGGTGGAGCGATGCCTCCGATGAGACGCGCTGCAACATCCCCTCGACATCACCCGCCTCCGCGGCATCGACCAGTTCCGAGACCACCCGCTCTCCGTGCTCTGCAGACGTCGTCACCAGGGCATCGAGGGCGAACACCAGGCCTGCGAGGCCAACGGCTGCAAGGCTTGCGATCAGCACTCGGCTTTCTCCGGTTCGAAGAAAGCCGATGATGAGAATGAGCCCCAAGGCCCCTGAAATGATCCCGATGGGCCAGGGATTCTCTAGAAAATAGTGACTCATGGACGTCTCCAGTGGGCATGTTTCTCCAGTTCAAATGGGCTGGAGACCGATAATCACACTATATGGAATCCGATTCATCGGGTCGTCACGGTTGATCGTTCGCCTGACGTTTTTCACTTCTTGCATTTCAAGGCAGCCTCAGCGTGTCCTCAAAAGACATCGACAGACAGTCACAATCCGACGGCTCCGGGGCCATGTCGCATGACACCGGGATACTCACGCGAAATCTCGCCTGTCTCGCGGTGTCTTCACCGGAGGTCGCGGCTCGAATCGAGCAGGTCGAGGGAAGTCCCGTCACCTTCCAGACCGCCGCCGACGGTGCCACCGTCGGCCTGGTCTCCGAAGGGCGCAGACTGGCGAGCCTGCATCGACCGCTGACCGAAGCACGGACCTGGGCCGAGCGCGTCGATCCCGCGGAAACCGCCTGTGTTCTCGTCCTTGGTTTCGGAGTCGGCCACCATGTCGAAGCTCTGCTCTCCCGTCTGAATCGAACCGGAGTGGTCCTCGTTCACGAGCCCGACGTCGCACGACTCAAGACGATTCTCTCCCGCATCGACTGCACGACGTGGATGGATCCCAGATTCGTTCGCTGGATCACGGACGCGAACGACGAGGTCCAGTTCACCCGATGTTTCAGCGACATCGAGACGCAGATGGTCGCCGGGACGAAGATCCTCGAGCATGCACCTTCCCTTCCCGGGTTCGATGACCAGGTGCGAACGATCAGTGAACGACTGACCGATGCGGTCAACAGTGCTCGAACGACGATGACCACGACCCTGATGCGAAGTGCGGGTACCGTTCGGAACGAACTTCTGAACGTCGATCATTACGCACTTGGATCGGGAATCGATGCGCTGTCCGGTCTGGCTCAGGGACGTCTCGGCGTGGTGGTGAGTGCGGGGCCCAGTCTTCAGAAGAACATCAGAATGCTCGCGCGAAAGGGTGTCCGGGATCGCTGCATGATCATCGCGGCGCAGACCGCCCTGCGTCCTCTTCTCGATGCCGGCATCAAGCCGCACTTCGTCACGGCGCTTGATTACCACCACATTTCCAAGCGTTTCTACGAGGGTCTCAGCAAGAAGGACGTCGAGGGTGTCACCTTGATCGGTCTGCCCCAGGCGCATCCGGTCATCGCCGACAGCTGGCCCGGAGCGATCCGGTGGTGCCGTGCGATCGTGCTCGAACACATACTCGGGGACACGGGTCCCGATGTTCAGTCGCTCGAATCCGCCACCACCGTGGCGCACCTTTCCTATCACTTCGCCCGCCATCTCGGCTGTGATCCGGTGGCTTTCATCGGTCAGGACCTCGGCTTCACCGACGGTCTCTACTACGCACG
>NYVB01000184.1 GCA_002684315.1 Planctomycetaceae bacterium
CTTTTTGACTTCCTTGGTCAGGCCTTCTTTTTCGCACAACTTCTTGAAACGTCGGAGCATCTGTTCGACGCTTTCGCTGCCACGGGCCTTGATTCGAATCGCCATCTGGAGGAGGTCCTTACTGAACATCACGGAGTTTTGAACACGAGGCGCGTGCCTCATGCGAAGCCACGCATTACACAGGATTCCCCGTCCGGACGCAACCCGAAAAGCAAGGTTGAATATCTCAAGAAGCCAGGAAGGGATGTGGACTAAGATCGGTTCATGAAGCTGTTGATCGACACCTGTAATGTCCTCCACCGAACGGGGGTCCTTCCTCCCGATATGGCGGGCATTGACGAGGAATCGCTTGCCACGCTCATCAGGGGCAGTCGTTATCGGAACTACAAGTCCATTATGGTCTGCGACGGTAACGCTCGAAACCTCTCAGGAGGCCTGCGAGGCCACTCCAAAGGCCTTGTTCAGTTCAAATTTTCCGGTCAGGCCCAATCAGCAGATACCTTGATTCTGGGACTGGTCGAGCGCTCGAACAGCCCCAAAAGACTGATCGTGGTCAGTTCAGATCGAGAAATTCAGGTCGTCGCCAGACGTCGACGTTGCCAGATCATCGATGCAGACCGATTTCTGGCCACGCTCACGACCGATCACCAGTCCCAACGGTTCACGAAAAAGAACGCACACAAGACACGCACCCTCGGCAAGGGCGAGGTCGATGAATGGCTCACACAATTCGGCATCGATGATGCCACGGCGGCACTCCCTCGTGGTGGCAATCTCGACCACACCGAAAAGATTTCGAATGCCTCGAGACCCAGTCCGACTCCCGATGAATCCGAGGAGCCCGGGACACCTCCCCCATCCGATGACACACCACAGGACTGGCCAAGCCGGATCAGTCAGGCGGAAGCACTTCTGGATTCGGATGATGAGACCGATCGAGGACGCTAGACTTCGGATGTGAACTCCTTCGATTTCGAACATCCGCCGACGGACCCGCTGCCATCACTTCATGCCTGGATGAGGGAGGCGACTGAGACGTCGCTGCCGAATCCGAATGCCATGACACTGGCCACGATCGATCCCGATGGCCGTCCCAGTGCCCGCATCGTTCTTCTCAGAGGGCTCGATGAACGGGGCGCGGTCTTCTTCACCAATCGTGAAAGCCGGAAGGGACTGGCACTCGAGACCAACAAGGTCGCGGCGCTGGTCTTCCATTGGGATCCCCTGGAACGCCAGATCCGCATAGAGGGTGCGGTGGAACATGTCAGCGAGTCGGAATCCGATGCCTACTGGAATGGTCGTCCGAGAGGATCACAACTCGCAGCACGAGCCAGTCGTCAGTCACGACCGATCGCGGACCGAGAGGCATTCGAGGCGGCCTGCCGCGAGGAGGAGACGCGATTCGAAGGCGCAGATGTCCAAAGACCCGCACATTGGGGCGGATACCGAGTCGCCCTCGAGAGGATCGAATTCTGGCAAGGCATGAATTCCAGGATGCATGACCGAATGACCTACCGCTCCACGAATGCCGGCTGGCATCTGGAACGCCTCTCCCCGTGAGATCGAGATCGTCACCGGGGCGGACTGCGCTGCGCTCTCATGCGCAGCGCTCTCAATTGTTCCGGGCGAATTTTCGGTTGCGTCGTTCCTTGATGCTTGGAACATGACCCCCGACGACACGAACACAATGGCCACCGACGACGGCAGCCACCGATTCAAGCACTTCGCGGGTGGGAACCATCCGATACTGCTGAGCACGGAGAGTCACACGACTTTCCTCGACATCGAGCATGATGACGGCCTCGACGGAACGACCGAGGGTCGGAGACGCGCCCTTGGACGCGCGCTGCAGTGCCTCGGCGAGTGAACGCATGCGCTCGGTTCGAGCTTCGGACGTCTCGTCGGGAAGAGTCTCGAGAAGAACTTCGACGCGAGTGGCCAGGTGGGCCGGTGCGTTGGTGATCGGATAGGCCGATTGAACCTGCAGGCTTGGTTGCGCGCGAGATTGATCGACCGCACCGGAGAAGAGCAGAGTCTTGTCCTTTTCGATCATGTTGCCGTACTCACCGAAGGCATCGGGAAAGACCACCGCATCGACCGAGCCCGTCTTGTCTTCGATGGTGAGCATCGCCATGCGATCACCGCGTTTCGTCGTGAGAGGACGCACGCGCGTGATCATTCCCGCCACGACCGCGGCGCTGCCCTGCTGCATCCCCGAAAGTCCGCTGGCCGTCGCACTGCAGAATTCCGCCAGAATCGCGGTGTGTTCATCCAGTGGGTGCCCGGACACATGAAAACCAAGCGCATCCTTTTCATTCGCAAGCGTCGTCATCCCATCCCAGGGAGGAACCGACTTCAGCGCCACCAGATCGTCACCATCGTCAGCCATGCCCATGTCGCCACCGAAGAGGATCGACTGACCTGCCGCACGATCCTTGGCCAGCTGCTTGCCCGCTGACACCGCATCGGGAACCGTTGCCAGCATCGATGAACGTGCTTCGATTCCATGGATGCTGTCGAAGGCTCCCGCCTTGACGAGCAACTCGATTGTCTTCGTGGTCGCCCTTCGGTGATCCACTCGCTCACAGAAATCATGCAGGGACTTGAACGGCCCGGAGGCGACGCGTTCCTCGATGATCGATCGAACCGCTTCCCGGCCGACGCCACGGATCGCTCCAAGGCCGAATCGGATGTGCCCGCTCGACGTGGAGACGTCCTCGTCGTCGTCGAAGACGACCGAGAAATCGAAGTCGGAGAGGTTGATGTCGGGAGGACGCACGTCGATTCCGACGTGCGGCGTGGCGGCGTTGGAATCTGGCCAGGGGACACGACGGCAGCCGTCCATGTATCCGAACCAGTCCTCGACCTTCTTCGCCTGACTTTCGAACGTCAGCAGAGCCGCCATGTAGAACGCGGGAAAATAGGTCTTCAGGTACGCGGTCTGATAGGCGACGATCGCGTAACCCGTCGAATGACTCTTGTTGAAACCGTACCCGGCGAACTTGAGAATGAGATCGAAGAGCTCGTTGGACTGTTCTTCGACGATGCCCCGCTTGCCCGCACCTTCGATGAAATCGGAACGCGCCGAGTCGATCACTTCGACCTTCTTCTTCGAGATCGCCTTGATGATCGTGTAGGCCTTGCGCAGAGGAATGTCACCGAGGTGATGCAGAACCTGCATCACCTGCTCCTGATAGACCATGATTCCACAGGTCTCGGCGGTGAAATTGTCGACGATTTCATGAACCTTGGGAACGGCCTGTCGTCCGTGCTTTCGATTGACGTAGTCGGGGATGAGATCCATCGGACCGGGTCGAAACAGGGCGTTCGCCGCGATCAGATCTTCGAGACAATCGGGCACCATGTCGATCAGCAGCCGACGCATGCCATCCGATTCGAATTGGAACACGCCATCGGTGTCACCTCTTTGAAAGAGGGACAGGACCCGGGCGTCCTCGAATTCAAGACGGTCGAGGTCGAGTGGGTGCGGTCGATCGTCGGACTGACCCTCATCCGGCGGCGTCTGTCCGACGGCGTCCCAGATGGCATCCTCGGAAAGCGCACCGAAGATGAGCTGCCTGGTGCGCTCGATCGTCGAGAGCGTGCGCAGGCCGAGGAAGTCCATCTTCAACAGGCCACGTCGCTCACAGGTGGGACCATCCCACTGGGTGACGATGTCATCACTTCCGGAGGCCTTGCAGAGCGGAACGATCGTGTCGAGAGGCTGGGTGGCGACCACGACACCTGCGGCGTGAATGCTCGAGTGGCGGGCATGATATTCAAGGGCACGGGCCTGCTCGATGACCTTCGCGACCACGGGGTTGGCCTTGCATTCCTGCCAGATCTGAGGTTCCTTGGCGAGTGCATCATCGAAACTGATGTTCAATTCGTTCGGGATCAGATTGGCAAGCCGCTGACCTTCGGAGGGCTCGAGACCCATGACTCGCGCCACGTCCTTGATCGCGGCTCGAGCCTTGAGGCGACCGAAGGTGATGATCTGAGCGACATGTCCGTACTTCGCCTTCACGTGGTCGATGCACGCGCCGCGCTGGTCCTGACACATGTCGATGTCGATATCCGGGTATTCGGCGCGATCGGGATCGGTGAATCGCTCGAAGAGCAGGCCGTATTTCTCCGGACAGGCGTTCGAAAGACCGAGGACGTATCCGACCATGGTGCCGACGCCGGAACCACGCGCATTGGTCGGGATGCCGCGCTGTCGAGCCCAGTTCACGAAGTCCCAGACGATCAAGAAATACGCACTGATCAGCTTGTCCGCGAGAATGCCGAGTTCACGGTCGAGTCGTGCGCGAATGTGAGGGGTGACTCCTTCTGGACCATATCGCCAGATCAGCCCCGCCTCGCAGAGATCCCGCAGGGCGAGATCACAGCTGGTCTTCAGATCATCGGCGGAGATCTCGGACTCGCTGTCGGAATCAAATGGCTGCAATTCGAACTGGTTGCAATAGCCCTTGAACCAGATCGTCCGATCACCACCGTCGTAGACCGGAGCCTGACCGGGATGAATCACCTTCACCACCGGAGCGTGATTCTCCTCGGTGGACAGATCGACGTCGCATCGCTCGGCGATTCGGACCGTGTTGAGAATCGCTTCCGGCTGATCGGGAAAGAGCTCCGCCATCTCCTTCGGGCTTTTCACGTACAGCTCTTCGGAATAGCGCATGCGCCCTTCCTCATGCTTGTTCTTCGCCATGCTGATGCAGCAGAGCGTGTCGTGAACGTCATGATCCTCACGACGAAGGAAATGCGCGTCGTTGTCGGCGACGAGTGGCGCGCCGATCTCCTCCGCCAGTCGGATCAGATGAGGATTGATCGCTTCCTGCTCGGGGATGTGCTTCTGTAGCTCGACGAAGAAACTCGGATCGCCGTTCTGATTCGGACCGAACACACGCTGGTGCCAGCGAGCTTCCTCGAGGGCACGTTCCCAGTGTTCATCGCGTCGGTCGCGTTCGTACTGAACGAGTTGATGGGCGATCGAGGAACCGAGGTGACCGTTGATCGCGATCAAGCCCTCGCTGTGATCCTCCAGTTTGCTCTTGTCGGTGCGAGGCTTGTAGTAGAACCCGTTGATGAAGGCATCGGAGGAGAGATGCAGGAGGTTCTTCCAGCCCACCATGTTCTCGGCCAGAAGCACCAGGTGGTATCCACCATCCATCACCCCCGTTCGAGTTCGGTCCCCACGATCGCCACGAGCCACATAGGCCTCGATCCCGAGAATCGGCTTGATCCCCTTCTTGCGCGCGTAGTCGTGGAATTCGATCGCTGCGTGAAGATTTCCGTGATCGGTGACGGCCACCGCATCCATACCGAGGGCCGCGACCTGGTCGACCAGACGTGGGACGGTGTTGCCTCCATCAAGAAGTGAGTACTCCGTGTGAAGATGCAGATGGACGAATTTGTGGGAATCTTTCTTGCTGGCGGGCATCCTGCCTCCTGGGACCTCAAATGGCCTTCGTCTCTTTTCCGATGGTACCCTTAGAGAGCGGCTTGACGATGAATTCCCTGAAGAATGACAGGCTGTACACGAAGTTCCCAATGACAGGAGCAGAGTCGCCTTTTCCCCGGCCCAATTGAGATGAGTGCTTCATGACGCCACAAGGCCCCCGCATCTTCACTGTCAATCCCCAGACCTTCGGCGCGGGCCGGGTCGCCATGTCACAGGCATCCCCATTCAAGCGGCTCTTGCTGGTCATTCTTCTCATCCTGATAGCCATCCCGCTTCTGGCGCTTGGGATGGTCATTCTCCTGATCGTCTTCGTGGTGGCCACGATCAAGGCCCTGTTTCAGGCAACAGGACGGACCCCCGCAATGCGGGCAACGCCGGCAGGTGAGCAGGAGCACACTGGTCCGAAGCATGCGCGGAACAAGGTTCGACACGCGGCGAACCACAAAGACGATTCAATGCGCGAGAACGTGAAAGTCATCGAACGCTGAGTGGGTTTACTCGGAACCGTCGGACTCAGCGGGGGCACCGGGATCGATTCCGAAGGACGTCTCGCTCTCGATGAGCTGCTGCAGTCCGTCATGCAATCCGCGGGCGATGGGCCCGGGGCGTCCTTCGCCGACCACCGCCTTCTCAACCGCGACGACAGGAAGGATTCCCCAGCCGCTGTTGACCAGCATCAGTTCCTCAGCCGCCAGAACATCCTCGATGTCCAGAGGCCTGACCTCGATCTCCATGCCCTGCTCACGAGCCAGTTCGAAGATCGCGGCACGGGTGACACCCGGCCTGACCGGAGAAGCGATCGCGCCCTCGGGTTCCTCACCATGGGCGAAGGGGGACAGAAGCCGGCCGTCGCGGACCAGAAGGACGTTGGAGGTGCTGCCACCCGCAAGATGATTGCTGACCGTGAACCAGAGCGCCTCGGATGCCCCTTTGGCACCAGCCTTCTGCAGGGCGAGAAGTCGCATCCAATAATTGAGGGTCTTGCATCCCGAAGAGGCATCGAGATGACTGAGACGATCATCTGAGACCACCACACGGATGCCGTCATTCCGGAGGGATTCCGGAGTGACCGTGGGAGGCTGAGCATGAATCAGAATGGTCGGATCGGTTCGACCGGGTGTGTCCACCCGAAGATTCAACGGCCCTCCCGTCAAGGTCAGACGAACTCGGGCGTCCTGCAGCTCGTTTCGTGCGACGGTCGCCTGAATCGCCTCCACCAGCGAGTCCAGGCGAAGAGATTCAAGGAGAAGCAGAGATCGTGCGGAATCAAGAAGACGTTCCATGTGCGCGGTTGGACGGAAGACGCGGCCGTTACGAGCCGTCATCGTCTCGAAGAGACCGATCGCATGCTGGAACCCTGCGTCGAAGGCCGAGACCTTGGCTTCATCAACCGGTACGAACCGACCATTGAGCCAGACTTCAAGAGGTCGGGGGGTGGAATCTGTGGAAGCACTCATTGGGACACGTCACCTTCGGAACTCTGCGCCGCTCCTTGATCATCATTGGATTGATCATCGATGGACCCACCGCTGTGCGGACCCCCTGCAACGCCGATGAGCTTCGGCGCCGTGGCAAGGCCGTCGAAGCCGACGAGGAGATCGACGGTCGGCGCGTCGTCCCATGCCAGACGAACCTTCCAACGACCGCCATCACCACCCTCTTCGACGAACGCGGTGACATCCACGGTGTCATCCTGCTGGGGACGACGTTGGAGTCGGCGCCGAAGGTCCTGAATCAGGACGATGTGACTTGCCGAGTCGGACAGCCAGGTCGGTATTTCGGTGGCACCATCCCACATGGCGATCTGACGTCCGTATTCGGCTGCGGCATGACTTCGCTGCTTTTCAACCCGACCACTGATGAACGCGATTGGAATCGCGACTGCAATCATGATCGCGGGCCAGAGCCAACGACGCATTGCGGGACGACGGGTTGAAATGACTTTGGACTTCAGTGAGGACATTTGGCCATTCTAACACGATCACCTTCTCTATACTCGGGCCCCATGTCACTACTCACAGTCACGAATATCAGACACACCTACGGCACACGCATCGTTCTCGACGGGGTGATTCTGTCGGTCGAAAGAGGCGAAAAAATCGGTCTGGTCGGCCGTAATGGTTCAGGAAAGACCACTTTGATGAGAATCATCAGAGGTGACATGGAACCGGATTCCGGCTCATCACAGCTCCAGAAAGGCGCGAGAATCGGATACCTGTCTCAGCATCCGGAGTTCGAAGAGACCGACACGGTTCAAGAGGCTGCAGCGAGAGCCTTCGAGAAATTGAACGCTCTGCACCGCGAACTGAATGCCGTCTACGAGGAGATGGCGGAGGCCGATGAAAAGACGCTCGATCGCCTGCTGAAGCGCCAGGCCGATCTGGAAACCGAAATCAGTTCCGAGGGTGGCTACGCGATCGACCACAAGATCGACGCCACGCTTCATGGACTGGGATTCACCGAGGAGCAGGTCGCGCAGAAGGTGAGCACGCTCTCCGGTGGCGAGAAGGCACGGCTCGGACTGGCTCGACTCCTGCTCGAGAGCCCGGACATGCTGCTGCTCGACGAACCCACCAACCACCTCGACATCGACGGAAGACAGTGGCTCGAAGATTTTCTTGCCAATGAATACGAAGGTGCCGTTCTGGTCGTGAGCCATGACCGGTGGCTGCTCGATCGAGTCGTCAAACGCATCGTGGAAGTCGAAAGAGGTGTGTTGCGGGATTATCCCGGCAACTACCACGACTACATCAGTCTCCGACAGGAACGAATGCTGACTGATTCGAGGAAGCATGCGAAACAACTCGACAAGATCCGCTCCGAAGAGGCGTTCATCAGAAAGTTCAAGGAAGGCCAACGCGCCAAGCAGGCGCGAGGACGCGCCAGTCGCCTGGAGCGTTTCAAGGAGAAGGAGCTCGTCGAGAGACCGATGGAACTCGACGTCATGAAGCTGAAACTCCCCCAGCCGCAACGCGTCGGTGACATCCTCATCGCGACGGAGGGACTCGAACAGAAGTTCGATGAGCGAGTGATGTTCGAGAACTTCGACATCGTCGTGAGACCGGGTGACCGTATCGGAATCATCGGACCCAACGGTGTGGGCAAGACGACGCTGATCAGAACCATCCTGGGTGATCTCGAAAGCGTCTCGGGAGAAGTGCGCAAGAGTCCTCGCCTGAGCGTGGGCTGGTTCAGGCAGAACCAGTCGCACATCGATCTGACGCTCACCGTCTGGGAATACCTCCAGTCGGTCATCGTCTCGAACGACGGCGATGCGCGCGCATCCGAGCAGCAGGCCAGAGATCTTGCGGGAGCGTTTCTCTTCAGTGGGCGTGAGCAGGACAAGCAGCTCGAGACGCTGTCAGGTGGCGAGCGAGCCAGAGCCGTTCTGGCCGGATTGGTCTCTGCCGCGCACAACCTGGTCATCCTCGACGAACCGAGCAACCATCTGGACATTCCGGCCGCGGAGCGTCTCGAACAGTCGCTCACGTCCTTCGGTGACAAGGGCAAACATGGGGGCGCCATTCTCCTGGTGAGTCATGACCGCGCACTGCTTGAGAGCACCTGCACGCAACTGATCGTGTTCGATGCAGACGGATCGCTGGAGATCTTCCAGGGTCGCTACAGCGAACACCTCGCGCAGAAGGAAGCGAAATCACGCGACCTCGAACAGGCCAAGGCCCGACGGAAGAAGGCACCGGCGAAGACATCCGCGGGGAAAGACGAACAGAAGAAGAAGAACCGCAAGAAGAATCCACTCGAGAAACTTTCAATGAAGGATCTCGAGAAGAAGATCGAGCAGTTCGAAGGACGTCTGCGAGAAATCGACGAAGCGCTGGGAGAGCCGGACATCTGGAAGGATCACCAGGCCTGCGAACGTCTTCAGAATGAGCGTGTGAAGATCCGTGAGGATCTGGAGCCCATCGAATTCGAATGGTCGAGACGAGCTGAAGATGACTGAGTGTCGTGACTCGAGTCAGGTCGCTTGAACTGAAGCGATGCCCGGATTGCAGACGGCGACCAGAGCGTTGTTGGAATCTCGAACGGCCCACTTCCGTGAAGCAAGCGCACGCGCGACACCTTCATCGACCGAATCCATGTGCACGACGGTCATGCCTTCATCGACCTTGAATCCGAGGCGATGTTCGTTCTCGGCATCGTCCGTGTAGGTGATGGCGTACTCGCCGGCCTTGATGGCGAAGACCATCAGGCGGACATTGTTCTCTTCGGTGTCGAGAATCGCGGTGATCGAACCACGATGCGCGACGCTCGTGGCAAGACCGATGACCTGATCGCTTTTGAAGTTGTTGATGACGCTGGCCAGCTCTTGTGGGTAGAGCTCCGAAAGTTGTTCGGAAGCCGCGCGCTGGGAGGCGAGTCGGGTCGCTTCCTTGGCGTTCTCGACCATCGAGTATCCGATGAGCAGCGAAACGGCCAATCCGGTGATCAGACCGAATGACGCGGCTCGCCAGATCAGCGCCGAGCGCTGCAGCCGACGAACGAGAAATGGATCCGAAGGAGACTCCGGATGCTCAGGATCTGCGGGTTGAACGGAAGCACCAGTGGCCTGTTCGCGCCGCCAACGTCCGATTCCGATGCGGGCCACCGGGGCCAGAGCGCTGTCGATGGCGTCATTTTCAGTTTGAATGGTTCCAAGAACGCGGGTCTTGAGAGCCGCGGGAACGGACTTCTCATCCGGCACTCCCACCAACTGAGTGACGAGTGCGGCCTGGCGTTCGCGAATCAAATCCTGATCGGCAGGTGTGGCTTTCTGAAACGCACTTTCAAACCGAGTCAAATCCACCTCATCGAGGAGGCCGAGGACATCAAGATCGGCAAAGTCGAGCAGTTCTTGATGAGTCAGATCATTCATGAGAAACAGACCTTGAGATTCGACGTGAAGTTGGGTGTGAAGCGTGATGAAGCCATGGTAGTGAGCACCGGAATCAGATGGTGAAAAGGGCGTGGTGATCGTGGTTTACATGAGTGTCTTCGAGCCCACTCACTGCACGGTTCCTCATGGATCGTTGATTTGAAGAGACTTTTTCTCAAATTGACATCTCTGATCTGAAAAGGAGTTGATAATCACGACTCATCCGAAGGATTTCCCTGACTTCGTTTTTTCACGAAGCCGATGCAGGCCTCTGCTGAGGGCGCTTTTAACGGTCCCAAGTGGGGCGTCCAGTTGCGAAGCAACCTCTCGAAGCGTGAAACCTTGAAGGTAGGAACGCTCGATCACGAGCCTTTGAAGTTCAGGAAGCTCGTTTATGCACTCTCGAAGCTGTTTCGAGGACTCCGAATCCGCGACCCGAGACATGTTCGGCTCGAAAGTCGCCACACCCCCACCTGATTCATCGAGATGCATCGGCGGAGGCTTGGAGGCGCGTCGGCGCAGTCTGTCGATCAAGTGCCGACGGGTCAGAAGCATGACCCATGTGACCAATTTGGCACGTCTGGGATCGTATCGATCAGCGGTCTGCCAAAGCCGGAGGTAAATCTCCTGGACGGCATCTTCCGCTTCTGCATTGCTGGAGAGGACCTGACGGGCTGATTTGAAGACCAATGGCGCAAACCGGTCGTAGAGCTCTTCGACGGCACCACGCTCACCGGATGCAACTCGCTGCATCAACCTGAAATCGTCGGCCTTCGTGGTCATCTCACAACCTCCGGAAAATGGCAAGAAAGCGCGTTTGAATCGTTTCAAGGGCGTTTTCAAGCTCATCTAGAGCAGTAGAACACCGAAAAGACACCTGAGCAAGATCAAAGACTCAAAGGCCTTCGGCACTTTTAAATATACCGTCAACCTCGGAAATAACCCTTCTTTTCCCATATTGTTGGTTCAAACAGCTGCTTTTCGGCGATCCTAGAGGAGATCCGTCTTTGCACGCGGTGTCAACGGGGGCTTTTTGAACCATGATCAGAGAGACGCACATGTCAGGTCAGCGACGCTCCGAGAGAGGCTTCAGCCTTCTCGAGTTGGTCGTCGTTCTGTCGATCACCGCGCTTCTGACCGCGCTGCTGTTTCCGGGCATGCGCGCCGCACGAGACAGTGCTCAGCGTTTGATCTGTGCCTCCAACATGCGCCAGCTTGGCATGGCGACGATCACCTATTCAATGGACAAGCGCGAGCAGCTTCCACCAAGTCAGGTGGCTCAGAGCGGCCGACGCCTGGACCAGATGGCCCTGTCGTGGATCGCACCGGACGATGCGGAAATCAGCGCAAACCGAGGCCGAATCATATTGAGACGACCTGAGTACGATGGTCTTGGCATTCTCGTTCAGGAGAGCTACTGCGATTCCCCCAAGTGCCTCTACTGCCCGAGCCACACCGGCAGACACAACTACGAAGAAAACGCCAGCCTTCTTCAGGGCCAAATGCTTCTTCCCACTGGACTGAAACGAACCGTCTTCGCCAACTACCAGTATGTCGGTGATGACGGGAGGTCCGAAACCCTGAACACCCTTGATCCGGAAGCCATTCTGATCACCGATGGATTCAGGACCAAAGCTGATTTCAACCATCGGGTCGGAATGAACCAACTTCTGGGAGATCTTTCCATCCAGTGGTGGCAGGATGAACAGAATCGATTCTTCCTCGGGCTTCCGGACAGCCCGATTGATTCGGTCGAAGAGCACGCCTTGATCTTCAACTCGATCTGGGGATTGGTTGATGAGGATTACCGCATCGACGACGAGTCCACCGAAAACTGACCCACCGCCCGGAATGGTCCGCAGAGGTTCTCACCAACGCAGGACGGCTTTCTGAATGCGATGCATTCCGATGGGCGGAGTGACCACTTCGTATCGGACTGCGGCAAGGTCAGGTCCGACAAGGACCTGGTCAAGATCCCAGAGAGGAAACTTTCTGGGCCATGTTGCATGCCAACCCGAGCCTGCCTCGGAAAAAGCATTGCGGAAACCGGGAAATGCATGCTTCAGAGAACGACTGCCGCGAGGGACGTTGAAATCCCCGAGCAACAGGTCCGGTTCTGGATGATTGGTCTTGTCGAGTTGCGCTCGAAGCGAGGCGAACAGGTCACTTCTCGAGAGCCTTGGAGAGGATGGAAGATCAACCCCCCACAAGATCCGTTCCTCACCCAGATGTCTCACTCGAATGCTGATGATCAGGCTTCCACGAGTCACCAGGATCGGACGGACCTCGAGGATTTCATGATCGCTCAACACCATCACCATGGCACTGCGATCTGCATGACCGAAACGATTCTCGAAGGCGTTCCATTCAGAAGACAATCGGAGGTACGACCCATTGAAGATGATGAGAACGTCGGCATCCAGATCGGTGAGGACTTCCAGTGCCTGATTTGAATGAACCAGGGCGTGCTCAAAGGAGTCCTCGCCGGGCAGGATCGTTGCATTCCAGTTGACGAGAACCAAGTCGTCTTCACGCTCGTCGACCGCGCGCAGAAACGCGTAGTCAATGGTGGCGGTCCAGATCGACGCGAGGAAAAGGAAGCCACCGCACACCGACCTGAGGACGCCACTTCCTCGACCGGAGTCCTTGAATGACAACACGAGACCGACCAGCAGACTCGGCAGGAGGACGAAGACCGGAATCCAGGAAAGCCACTGGAAGAATGGACTGATGTCACCGACCACCCTTCCTGCGACGATCACGAGAGCGATCAGGCACAGTGAGATCGGAAGCAGCCTGAAGAAGATGACCTTGATCAAGGAAGACGAAGGTTGGAGCTTGAGACGGCGCGGCGCGGTCTTGTCAGGCTGAGTCATCTGCGTTCTCGAGGGACTTGGGCAGGCACGCGCCTGCTCGCGAGGGCGGGGACACCATAGGTGATCGGCCCGTCGGAAGATGGTCGCCGGTGAGAAGCGTCACGAGAACGGAGTCATCGCGGGAAGACTTCCGAACACCCCCACTCCGTCGATGCCAAACTGGCAGACGATGAACCGACGAATGTCCACAACGGCAAGAGACAGGGCTGTTGGGATCGTTTAAAGCGGTTCTGGGGCCTTTTCAGAGGTGCGATCTCTGGCACTCATGTTGCAACTCTTCCGTCGCTGAGCCGCCAATTGCGGGGAAGCACCGGTCTCTTGAACAAGGGACGGCCCCGGCCGCAGCCCGTGAAGGACACCGGACGAAAGGAAACCACACATGTCCAAAATCATTGGAATCGATCTCGGCACCACCAACTCCGTTGTAGCGGTGATGGAAGGTGGCGAACCCAAGGTCATCATCAACTCGACCGGTAACCGCACCACGCCTTCGGTGGTCGGATTCACCGACAAGGGAGACCGCCTGGTCGGGCAACCAGCTCGCCATCAGCAGGTCACGAATCCCGAAAACACCGTCTTCTCGATCAAGCGCTTCATGGGCAGACGCCATGACGAAGTGCAGTCGGAAGAAAAGATCGTCCCCTATGCCGTCGAAGGCTCGGGAGATGATCTGGTCAAGGTCTCGGTTCAGGGCAAGACGCTCTCGGCACCCGAAATCTCTGCGATGATTCTTCAGGATCTGAAGAAGACCGCGGAAGACTATCTGGGTGAGACCGTCGAACGCGCCGTGATCACCGTCCCTGCCTACTTCAATGACAGTCAGCGTCAGGCGACCAAGGATGCCGGTGAGATCGCCGGCCTCAAGGTCGATCGCATCATCAATGAACCGACTGCCGCAGCACTGGCCTATGGCCTTGAAAAGAACACCAACCAGCGGATCGCGGTCTTCGACCTCGGCGGCGGTACCTTCGATGTCTCGATTCTCGATGTCGGGGACGGCGTGTTCGAGGTCCTGGCAAGCAATGGCGACGGCCACCTTGGTGGTGATGATTTCGACCAGAAGCTGATCGACTTTCTCGCCGATGAATTCAGAAAGACCGACGGCATCGACATCCGAGAGGATCCGATGGCGCTGCAACGTCTGAAGGAAGCCGCGGAAAAAGCCAAGATCGAGCTCTCACAGCAGCTCGAGACCGCGGTCAACCTGCCGTTCATCACCGCGGACCAGAATGGACCGAAGCACCTTCAGGTCACCGTCACCAGAGCGAAGTTCGAAGAACTCTGCAGTGGACTGGTGGATCGACTTCGAATCCCGTGCGAAACCGCTCTCAAGGACGGTGGACTCTCTCCATCCGACATCAAGGAAGTCGTCATGGTGGGTGGTTCCACCAGAATCCCGAGCGTTCAGGCGATCGCTCAGGAGATCTTCAAGACCGATTCGCTCGACAAGAGCATCAATCCCGACGAAGTGGTCGCCATCGGCGCCGCGATCCAGGGTGGCGTGCTCCAGGGTGATGTCAAGGATGTCCTGCTGCTCGATGTCACACCACTCTCACTGGGCGTCGAGACGCTTGGCGGCGTGATGACGGCGTTGATCGAAAAGAACACCACCATTCCGACCAGCAAGAAGGAGACCTTCTCCACCGCTGCCGACAATCAGTCCTCGGTGACGATTCATGTCCTCCAAGGGGAACGTGAATTCGCCAACGACAACCGATCGCTCGGTCGATTCGATCTCACCGGTATCGCACCCGCACCTCGAGGCATGCCTCAGGTCGAAGTCGAATTCGCGATCGATGCGAACGGCATCCTCAGCGTCTCGGCGACCGACAAGGCGACCGGTACGAGTCAGAACATCGAGATCACCGGCTCGAGCGGCCTGTCCAAGGACGAGATCGAGAAGATGAAGAACGATGCCGAGGCACACGCTGGCGAAGACGCCGAGAAGCGTGCCCTGGTGGAAGCTCGAAATCAGGCGGAACAGCTGGTCTATGCCACCAGGAAATCCCTTGAGGAACATGGCGACAAGGTTTCCGCTGAAACACGCAGTGGAATCGAAGCCGCCATCACCAATCTCGAAGACAAGATCAAGGGAGATGACAAGGGTGCCATCGAAGCGGCACTCAAGCAGCTCTCCGATGCCTCGCTTGAACTCGGCAAGGCTGTCTATGAGGCGACCTCGGAGGAGGCCGCCGCTGGCGGAGCTCCGGAGGCTGAAGAAGCCTCCGCTCCGAACGCTGATGATGACGATGTCATCGACGCTGAATTCGAAGTCAAGGAAGACAAGTAAGTCCTGACTGACTCCAAAGACTCTTTTGTGAGGGGCTCCGGCACTGCCGGGGCCCCTTTTTTCATTCGAAAGAAACGAAGCCTCTCGAAGCCCCGACGAGTTTTCAGCGTTATCAGACGTTCCTTCCTGAGAACCACCCAGACGCGCTCTCAGGTGCCACTCTGGAGAGCATCAGATCAGTTGCGTCCAATAAAACAATCCATGAGGAGACTTAAAAAAGATAAATAATAAGAATGGACGTCTCAGAGAACTGAAACATCGACTGATCAATCAAATCAAAAGGCCATTGAAACGCCAAAATTGGTATCATGACCGGGCTCCGGACCGGTGAGGGATCGACCCACCGTTGGCGGACTCTAGACCATGGAATCGATTCAAGGCATTCCAGTTTCATCGGGCATTGCGATCGGAAGGGCTTTCGTCCTCGACGCAGTCGAACGTTACGTGCCCGAACGAAAAATCACCCTGGATGCTGTCGAGGACGAACTCAAGCGTCTGAACTCCGCTCTTGACGGTGCTTTGAATGAACTGGAACGTCTGCGAGCTCACACCGAGCAGGAGCTCGGACCCGATGCCGCCAGAATCCTGGATTTTCACATCGGAGTCCTGAAGGACGAGACCCTGCTGGCGCCCATACGGGACCGCATTCGGAACGGACTGGTCAACGCGGAGCGAGCCGTGGCCGAGCGGTTCGAGCAACTTGCCCAGCAATTCCGTGCGATGAGCAGCACCGTGCTGCGCCAGAAAGCCAATGACATCATCGATCTCGACCGCCGAGTCCTTGGCCGCCTTCTGGGTGAAACCGACGACAGACTCGCCGAAATAGATGGTGCGGTCATTCTCGTGGCCCACGAACTCACGCCGAGTCAAGCGGCCTCGATCGATCGAAACAAGATCCTGGCCATCGCGACGGATGCTGGTGGCAGAACGAGTCACACCTCGATCGTTGCACGCGCACTCGAGATCCCATGTGTCGTCGGATGCCATGCGCTCACCAGCACCATCCAGGATGGAGACCAGATCGCCGTCGACGGCGAGAGTGGAAAAGTCCTCGTCCGCCCGGTCGAATCATCGGTCGAGGCCTACCGCGGGTTGCAGATCAAGCAATCGCAGCGTCGGGACGAGCTGAGGGGCACTGCAAATCTCGAACCGGCGACGATCGACGGCACCCGAGTGTCTCTCATGGGAAACATCGAGTTTCCCGAAGAGGTTGAAACCACCATCGCGTACGGGGGCGATGGTGTCGGTCTGTACCGAACTGAGTTCCTGTGGCTCACCAGTGGGCGAACCCCGACCGAAGACGAGCAGTTCGAGCATTACCGCAAGACTCTCGAGCTGCTTGATGGAAGACCCCTCACCATCCGGACATTCGACCTTGGTGCGGACAAGTACACCCAGGCACAGTCGGAGGAACCGGAGCGAAATCCGTTTCTAGGCTGTCGAAGCATCCGGTATTGCCTTCAGAACCTCCCGATGTTCAAGACTCAACTCCGGGCGATCCTGAGAGCCTCGGCATTCGGACGAATGAAGATCATGTTCCCTCTGGTCTCCACGGTGATGGAGTTGAGACAGACGAAGATGCTTTTGAAGGACGTCTGCGAGGAACTGGATGAAGAAGGCATCCCCTACGATCGAAACCTTGAGACGGGGATGATGATCGAGGTCCCCAGTGCCGCCTTGATGGCGAAGACCTTCGCCTCGGAAGTCTCATTCTTCTCGATTGGCACCAATGACCTCATCCAATACACCCTTGCAGTCGACAGAGGGAATGAGCGTGTCGCCAATCTGTATACCGGGGCCCATCCCGCAGTGATTCAGCTGATAAAAAGTGTCGTGAGAGCGGCTCGACGGCGGAGCATCGACGTCTCCCTCTGTGGAGAAATTGCTGCCGAGCCCATGTATACGATGTTGCTCATCGGGCTGGGGATACGTACACTGTCACTGGTCCCCAGTCAGATCCCTGCCATCAAGCAAGTGATAAGATCAGTGGACGTAGAACGTTGCGAACGTGTTGCACGAAAGGTCAGCACGTTCGACTCGGAGCGACAGGTCATAAACTACCTGCGAGCCGAGCTTAGAAAAGTATCGCCCGAGTCCTTGATTGACTCTGCCAGCGGGACCTGAACCCACCAGGGACGTTTCGAGAAGAAACACTCTCGAACACCGGTGGACTCCCCTCCCGAGATGAAGCGCATGTCAGTGACAGGAGCTCGGATCAATGAAACATTGATCGCTCTCACTCTGAGAACCGATCGAAAGGACAAGGCCGAACCGGACGAGAAGCCGCGGCAGGACTCGAGAAGGACACCTGGACTCAGTGCCACGTGAAGGACTCGACAGAGCACGCCGGATGAACACGCCAGATCGCTGCCTCCTCAACCAGACGGATGGGGACGAGCAACGCCTCGAAGCCATTTCATCCTGCACGACTCAGTGACGCCAGCAACCGCTTCAGACCGGCTTGAAACGCTTCAATGCAGGGCTCGACCTCGAGAACGAAACCCGAACACCC
>NYVB01000174.1 GCA_002684315.1 Planctomycetaceae bacterium
CTGGAACACTTCACGAGTCGCGGCGTCGAGCCTATCCTGGTGAGCGAGTACGGCATCGTCCCGGTCACCGACGCAGTGGCACCCAACCGGATCCTTCGAGACGTCGGACTCCTCTACTGGCGAGAGGAGCAAGGCCGCGAGATGGTCGACCCCGGCACGTCCGGCGCGTTCGCGGTGGCGGATCACCAGGTGGCCCACGTCCGCCTCGGTCGGAGTGGACTCGCCCGGCGTGACGAGATCGCCGCACTGTTCGCGTCGACCGCCGGCGTGGCTCAGGTCCTTCAAGGCGAAGAACGCGCCGCCGCCGCACTCGATCATCCGCGAGCCGGCGACCTGGTCCTGGTGTCCGAACGCGATCGCTGGTTCACGCACGACTGGTGGCACGATGACGCGAAGATGCCCGACTTCCAGCGCACCGTCGACATCCACCGCAAGCCGGGCTACGACCCCCGCGAGCTCTTCATCGATCCCGCGATCCGATTTCCGAAGCTCGCGATCGGTTCGCGGCTCATCCGGAAGAAACTCGGCTTCCGGACGCTGCTCGACGTGATCCCGACCGACCCCACGCTGGTCCGCGGCTCCCATGGTCGCATCGATCAGGGACTCGGCTGGGACGGCGTGCTGGTCGCCGACGCCGCGGCGAACCTCGACGATGATTCGGATGGGCGCGTTCCCTGCACCGCGGTTCGCGATCTCGCCCTCGGGACCATGTTCGGATGAGCACGCTCGCTGGTCGTTCGGACCGGCGCCCCTCCCGAGGAAGCGGCTACCCTCCGGGCATCATGTCACGCACCCTCGCCATCGTCCTGCTCATCCCGTGCCTCCACGTGTTCGCCGACCGGACCACCCTGGCGGATCCGCCGTCGGTCATCGCCGACTTCGAGGACTACCTCGTGATCGAACCGGTGGGACGGGGCGGGCGGTCACCCGTCCACACCGACGCGATCGAGGCGACGATCGTGGACGGATCCTGGCGCACGCCGGAGCCCGGCGACGCGGTCCGCGTCGGGCGAGTGCCCCGGATCTGGCAGTCCGCCTCCGCGGGCGAGGACGGCTGGCTCACCGATGATGCACTCCGAGGCGGCTACGCCGTGGCCACCATCGAACGCGACGCCGCCGGTCCGGCGATCCTCGAGGCCCGCGGTCATTCCATGGTCTACGTCAACGGCGCACCACGACCGGGTGATCCCTACGCCAACGGTTCGTTGCGTCTCCCCGTGATGCTCGAGGCCGGCGAGAACGAGTTTCTCTTCAAGGTCGGGCGGGGACGCGTGAAGGCGCGACTGGTCGACGTGCCGAGGACCGACGACGGCGATCCGAAGACGTTCTTCTTCAACAATGCGGATGACACGGTGCCGAACGCGGTCGTCGGCGTTCCACTCGACGCGTACGCCGGCGTGGTCATCGCGAACATCGGAACGGACTGGATGCCCAATCGATCGTTGCTTGCCACCGGTCCCGGTGGCGAGACCGTCACCAGCGCGATGCCGGCGATCGCCCCGGGCTCGATCCGCAAGGTCCCCGTTCGGCTCGAAGCCCGATCCGTCGACGCACCCGGCGTCATGACCTTCCGCATCGAGATCGTCGACCCCGGTTCGGTCGAACCGGTCGACGTCCGGAGTCTCGACGTCAAGGTCGTCGAACCGACGGCCGCACGGCGGGTGACCTTCCGGAGCGAGCTCGACGACTCCGTGCAGTTCTACGGACTCGTCCCAAGCACCGCGGTTCCCCGCGAGGGAGACCCCTCGGGAGCGCCCGGGCTCATCCTGACGCTCCACGGCGCCGGCGTCGACGCCCGCCGCCAGGCCGCCGCCTACGCACCCAAGGACTTCGCGCACGTCGTGGCGCCGACCAACCGACGCAGGTTCGGGTTCGACTGGGAGGACTGGGGCCGCCTCGACGCGATGGAAGTGCTCGACCACGCTCGAAGGACACTCGGCACCGATCCCGATCGCCAGTGGGTCACCGGACATTCCATGGGTGGGCACGGAACCTGGCAGGCCGCGGCCCACTTCCCGGATCGATTCGCGGCGGCCGCCCCGAGCGCCGGCTGGATCGCGTTCCACACCTACGGGGCCGACCGCATCGAAGGGAACGACGAACCTCATTCGATCGAGTCGATCATGGCCCGCGCCGCCAACCCCAGCGACACGCTTCTGCTCCGCGACAATCTCGACGAACTCGGGATCTACGTCCTGCACGGCGACGCTGACGACAACGTTCCCGTCGATCAGGCTCGCGCCATGCGACGATCGCTCGCGGAGTCGCATCCGGACTTCGCCTATCACGAGGAACCGGGCGTCGGACACTGGTGGGGGAATCGCTGCGTCGACTGGCCGCCGCTGATCCGGTTCCTCAAGGAACGTTCCCTCGACCCGGATCCGGATCAGGTTCGATTCACCACCGTCTCGCCGGGCATCAACCCCGGCGGCGGCTGGTTCCGGATCACCCAGCAGCAGCTCGCGAACGCACCATCCCGGGTCGAAGGAACCCGGAACGACGCCGAGAGTCGCATCGAGCTGATCACCGAGAACGTGGCCCGCCTCGAACTCGATCTCGACGATCGAATGCCCGCCTGGACGGTGGTGATCGATGGCGACGAGGTCGGACCGGACGCGAAACTGGATCTTCTCAACGGCCGCGGCGCTCCGGCGTTCTACGACCGGACGTCCGACGGCTGGCGTCGTCGCGCCATCATCAATCCCCGCGCGAAGCGACCGGAACGAAACGGGTCGTTCAAGGACGTCTTCCGTCACCAGCCGATTCTCGTCGTCGGAACCATGGGGGACGAAACGGAGAATCGCATCACGCTCGCCAAGGCGATCCACGACGCGGAGAGCTTCCTCTACCGCGGCAACGGCGTGCTCGACGTGATCCTCGACGTCGACTTCGATCGCGAACAGCATCCCCGGCGCAACGTGATCCTCTACGGAAACCAGGAGACCAACGCCGCCTGGCCGCAGTTGCTCGCGAAGGATCCGTTGCAGGTCGATCGCACCGGAATCCGCTTCGAGGGCCTCGAAGTGGAAGGCGACGATCTCGCGGTGCTCGCGATCCGACCCCGGCCCGACTGGACGACGGTGTCGGTCGGCGTCGTCGCGGGAACGGGACCGAGCGGCATGCGACTGGCCGAGCGGATCCCGCTCTTCCGGAGTGGCGTGCACCATCCCGACCTGGTGGTGTTCGGTCCGGAGTCGATCGACCCGGACACCGAGGGCCTCGACGGGATCCGGGCCGCGGCGTTCTTCGAGAACGACTGGTCGCTCGGGGAGGATCACGCGGTCCGCGAGGCGTCGAAGGTCAAGTGAGTCCGAGTCGACGTTCCTCGTCGGCGATCTCCGCCTTCAGCGAGGACGCCAGCTCGCGCAGATCGGCGATCGATTCGTCGACCTGCTTGACGGCATCGCTGGTGATCCCGACGTTCTCCGAGAGTTCCGCCATCGCCTCGCTGATCTGACGCGCCCCGTCGCGCTGGGCCTTCATGCTCTCGAGCACGGTGGCGAAGCGGGGCGAGAGATCCTGGTTCCGGCCGATCACCTCGGTGAGTCCCTCGGCGACCTGGGCGTTGGTCGATGCCGTCTCCTCCAACCGTCGCTGGAAGGCCGTCATGTTGCGGACGCCGTCGCCGACGGAAGCGAGCATGCGATCGACGTTCTGCTCGATCTGCGACGCGCTTTCGGCGGTCCGTTCGGCCAGCCGCCGCACCTCGCGGGCGACCACGCGGAATCCGAGTCCGGCATCGCCCGCCTTCTCCGCCTCCATGGTCGCGTTGATCGAGAGGATCTGGGTTCGATCCGCGATCGAGACCATCGTCGTCACGACCTGGCCCATCGCCTCGCAGCGTCGCTCGATCTCGCCGAGGTGATCGGAGACGCTCTTCGCGTCACCGACCACGTCCCCCATCACCGTTTCGATGCGGTTGATCGACTCGAGTCCGCTCGCACCCCGGATCGCGTTCTCCGAGGCGATGCCGTCGACCTCGCTCATCGTGCCGGTGAGCTCCTCCGCGGTCTTCGCGATCTCCCGGCTGCCCGCCGTGATCTCGGTGACCGCGCCCATGATCTGGATGGAGCTCGAGGCCTGGGTCGCCGTCATGCCTGCGATCTCGTCGATGAGTTCGTCCTTGCGCACGGTGGCCGCTTCCATCCGGGTCTTCAGACCGAGGCTGGCTGCCACGAGGTTGTAGGCGAGCGCGAGCGCATTGAGTTCCCGTCCGCCTCCGGGCGGCACGGTGGTCGAGAAATCGCCCGCCTGGAGCCGCGACATCGCCGCCTGCAGTCGCAGGATGGGAGCCGTGAACCGGCGACTGAGCAGGATGCTCGCAAGAACCACGATCACGAAGATCACCAGTCCGGTGGTCAGGATCCGACCGCGCATCGCGTCCGCGCCGGCATAGGCCTCCGTCCGCCCCAGCTCCGCGATCAGCGCCCAGGTCCGATCGAACACCTGGACCGGTTGATAGGACGCGACCACGGCCTCCCCGTCGTAACTCATCACCTCGGCATCGCCCGAGCCGCCCTCGAGCGCTTCGAGCACCGCCGTGTTCTCCACCCGCTCCAGGAGCACCGTCCGTTCGAGTCGAGCCATCTCCTTCAGCGTCGTCTCCGCGATTCCACGGGTTCGTCCGTTGCGGATGAACGACTCGGGATCCTCGATGAGCGCCCGGGCATCCGAGCGCATGAGCAGGTCGGGACCGACCAGATAGGCCTCCCCACTCTCCCCGAAACCCTCTTCGGCCCATCGTCGCCCGCCCGTCATGACCTCGTCGATCTCGTCGATCGGCAACTGGACGGCCACCACCCCCACCACCTCGTCGCCATCGTGCACCGCCTTCGCGACGAACGCGGCCGGGGCCTCGTAACTCGGGGTGTAGGTCGAGAAGTCCGCGAACGACATCGCGTTCGTCGACGTGGATTCGAGACTCGACCGGACCGCGTCCGCGAGGCCGCTGTCCTTGAAGGGGCCGCTCAGCAGATTCGTGCCGAAGTCGGTCTCCTTGTACACCGAGTAGACGATCTCGCCGGAAGGATCGATGAGGAAGATGTCGTAGTAGCCGAAGACTTCGAGCAGATCTCGGAAGAGCGGGTGGTACTGAAAATGGGGACCGTCGTATTCGGGGACGATTCTGCTGTCGTCAAGGAGGTGCTTCGAACCGAGGGGATTCGGGTTGTCGACCAGATACGCCGCCTGGACGACGAGCGACGCCGTCCGATCGGAGGTCACCGACGCCGAGGGGAGCCGCCTTCCCGTCTCGCCTTCATATCTGGCCATGAAGACGTCGTTCACGAAGTCGGTCACCCGTCGACCGGCGTCTTCCGACTCCGAGGAATCGAGAAGCGCGAACACCTCGCTGAACGACGTGATCGCATCGGCCGTTTCAGGCAGCATCGAAAGCACGTCCACCTCGTGACGGACATTGCGGAAGTAGCTCTCCACCAGCCGGGCCTTGATGGACCGAGCCGTGGTGAGCTGCTCCCGGTGGGCCGCTTCGAGGGCGTCGCCCGCCGTCGACCACGCGACGTAGCCGATGCTGATTCCGGTGCCGAGTGCGACGGCGAGCAGGACCGCGAGAAATCTCACGACCAGCGGGATTCCCGATACGGCTGTCGCGGTCTCGGGTCTGGACGATGAACTGGTGGACATGAACGCTCCTATCTGCCGTCGAAACCTGATTCCGGACCGCGAATCGACGAGCGCGATGACGCATCAGGTCCGGTGACATCGACCAGATCGACGCGGCGGCTTGTAAAGCCGGGCCGGACCGACTCGAAAACCGGCGTGGCGAACGCCAAAACGAGGGACGCCTCCGGAGATCCGGAGGCGCCCTTCATCGTCGTCGTCGGAATCGGGGGTCGATTCAGCTCTTCGGTCCGGCCTTGGTCCGCATCGCCGGGAACGCCGCAAGGACCTTCTGAGGCCCGACGTAGCTCTGCCGGTTCTTCGGGGTGTACTTCCCGTCGGTCTCGTAGGCCCC
>NYVB01000185.1 GCA_002684315.1 Planctomycetaceae bacterium
AGCATGCATGAGCTTCAACAATGCCTCATATCGTGAAGTGACCCGCTCCGGAAACCTGAACAACGGGTACGACCTCAACCTGATCAACAGCACTCGCCAGATGGTTCCAGCGATCTATGCCTGGCAGGAAATCGATCCAAGCGTCGAAATCCGGACATTCGAGCTTTCCAGATGTTCCACCTCGGGACTCAACGAAACATTCCACATCGGCGTGAAGGTCTGTGACATCGGAAACGGAATGTGGCACTACGAGTATGCGGTCTACAATCTCGACTGCGACCGGGCATTCCAGAGCTTCGAGGTTCCGGTCAACGGCACCTACGAAAACGCGGAACAGGCATTCGCGGTGTACCACTCCAACGAAGTCTACGCCAACGAAGCATGGAGCGCCGGCTACGACTCCTCCGCTGGAACACTCAAATGGAACAGTGACACCTTCGCCCAGAACGAAGAAGCGAACGCTCTGCGATGGAACACCATGCACACCTTCAGTTTCGACACCAGCGACCCACCGGTCGAGGGACAGGCGATGCTCAACACCTTCAAGGACGGCGCTGAAATCATGGTGAACATGATCGTTCCAAATGCCGATTTCGTTGACAACTCCTGTGCTTCGGACCTCAACGGGGACAATGTGGTCGATGGGCAGGATCTTGCCAAGGTCCTGGCATTCTGGGGTAATGCCGGCGGAGACATTGATGGCGACGGAACCACCGGTGGCACCGACCTTGCCGCAGTCCTCGCCGACTGGGGTTGCATCGGAGAGTGATTTCAGAAAAGGCGATTGCCTTCGTAAAAGACTGCACAGAGAGGACAGGGCCTCGAACCCTGTCCTCTTTTCATTTCCACGAGAGCCAAAACAATGATTCCAGACGGTCTAACTAGATCAAGTATGTGAGTTTCTTTGGATTTAGCCTGTTTCATGACTATATTTGAAACACGGACCCACACGATATTTCAAAATGGAAGACACCATGCTGCACCATTCTAAGTGGCTCACAGCCCCTCTTGCGATGCTCACCATCCTCACGATGCACAGCGGAGCTGACGCTGGAGATCGTATCGCACTCACAGGTCACTTGAGCCAGAAGGAATCTCTGACGATTCCCGCAGCACCATCTTTCGAACTGATCGATCTGGAGATGCCGGATGAGTCTCTTCCAGAGCAGTTCAGCATGAGCATCAAGATCAATGGTCTGGACCATCAGATCGAGGTGAATCGCTATTCACTGCGAGGACCTGACTTCAAACTTATGGTCGATGACGGACTTCAACTCAATGAAGTCACTCCCACCGAAGCAAGGACCTACAAAGGATCCGTTCAGGGCCGAGAAGGGTCGGCGGTTCGAGCCTCTTTGCTGGACACCGGACTTCATGCCTTGATCGATCTGGGTGACGATGAGGGCACCTGGTTCGTTCAGCCACTCGCGAGTTTCGAAAATGCGGATCAGATGGCTCGATCCATTGAGGGGGCCAGTGAAAAAACCCATGTCGTTCTTACCGACAGATACGAACTTCCGCAGGGGTATGGTTGTGGCAATGACTCCTTCGATGACATCGTCAACAACACCGAAGACACGACGGGTGGGCTTGCCGGAGCAAACAAGTACCTCATCGAAGTCGGAGTCGACACGGACTTCGAATACTTCGTGAAGAATTCATCCAGCGTGACCTCCACGCTCAATGACATCGAACTCATCTGGAACTTTTCCGAAAGTGTCTACGAGGATGATGTCTCCATCGTCTTCGAACTGACGACGACTGTGGTGCGCGCAAGTTCGAGCGACCCGTATTCGAGTTCGACGGACTCGAGCAACATCCTGAACGAGTTCCGCTCGAGATGGAACAGCTCAGCGAACGATGAATTCCGCATCAAACGTGACGTCGCCCACATCCACACTGGCAAGAATGTGGCCAGTGGGGTACTCGGCCTCGCCTTTGTCGGAACGGTGTGCGAACAAAGCTTTGCGTACGCGATGGTTGAAAGTAAATGGACCTCGAATCTCACGCTCAGAACTACCGTCACGGTCCATGAACTCGGGCATAATTTCGGCGCGGGGCACTGTGATCAGATTTCAGGATGTTCATCCCAGCCATGCAGAATCATGTGCTCCGGGGTCGGCGCATGCGATTCGGTCTCTGGAAGCAATCTGAAGTTCGAAACATGCGCGGTCAATTCGATCGTGAATTACCGTAACTCCGTCACATGCGACACCTTGTTCGGAGATGACATTCAACTCCCATTCAGCGAAAGCTTCGAATCGATCTCTTCATTGGTCTGGATACACAACAAGGGAGGTATCAGCACGACCAATGCAATTGGAGAAGTCGACGGGACGCGTTCGTTGAATCTCGACTCACTGAACAGCGGAGAATACTCGGACGACGAAATCAGAAGCCAGAGGATGAATGCCTTCGGATTCGACCCCATGTACGTGGGGTTCCACACCCAGCACAGAGGTGTTGAAGCAGGGAAATCTCTCAGAGTCGAGTATGTCAACTCCGCGAACGACTGGGTCCAGCTCGATGAGATCGTCTCGGACGGGTCCACTCAGACCGCTTTCGATTTTCATGAATATGAAATGCCCGCGGATGCGAAGACCGTGCGTTTTCGTCTCAGGTTCATCACCAACGGAAGTTCATCAAATGACGACTGGTTCATCGACATGCTGACCATCGACAACTCATCCCAGAAGGAACCTCCATGTACACCTGATTACAACGGAGATGGCACCGTCGACGGAGTCGACCTGGCCTTCCTGCTTGGAAACTGGGGCCTGCCGCCGGCCGACCTTGATGGCGACGGCAACACTACGGGAAGCGATCTGGCGATCGTGCTCGCCAACTGGGGTCTCTGCCTCTGAGCAGGCTTCCCTGGCCGCTCCCGATGATCAAGAACACGAATCGGCCTCCCCTCATGGGGAGGCCGATTTCCATGGTCATGTAGAGGAAGCTCGACTTCGAGAACGAGTGGGTTCTATCGCAGGCGTGTTCACCACACCCTGAGGAGGCAACCCGAGGAGATCCTCGGCATAACTGTCCTCGACTCGGCGCTCGGTCAGAGGCCCGAGTGGATCACCACGAAGAAACTGACGAATCAAGCGGTCATCGTCGGGAAGATCGGGAGCATCCTCATCGGAACACGTACGCAAGACATCGAACTCATCACGGGTACCGATTCGAAGAACTCGCCCCTTGTCCAGCATGCACATGCGATCCGCGATCGTGAATGCTGAATCCATTTCGTGGGTCACCACCACGCTGGTCACGCCGAGCTTCTTCGTGAGGTCGAGCATCAGTTGGTCGATCTCCGCGGAGGTCACTGGGTCAAGGCCGGCGGAAGGCTCGTCGTAGAAGAGAATCTGGGGGTCAAGTGCAAGCGCTCGAGCCAGCCCTGCGCGTTTTTTCATGCCACCTGAGATCTGGGAGGGAAATTTCGAAGCATGCTCACGAAGACCGACGAGTTCCAGTTTGATCTTGACCTGAATATCGATGATGTTGGGATCAAGTTCGGTGTGCTCGTGAAGGGGGAGCGAGACATTGTCAGCGATGGTCATTGAATTGAACAATGCCCCGGATTGGAAAAGAATTCCAAATCGCTTTCTGGTTTCATTGAGTGATGATTCATCGAGCGTGGCAAGATCCTCACCGAACAGTTCAACGGAGCCGGAAGTCGGCATGAGCGAGCCGATCATCATTCTGAGGATGGTGGATTTCCCACAACCGGACCCCCCCATCACGACCATCGTCTCACCTTTTCTCACGTCGAGATTGACACCCTTGAGAACGGTCTGAGTTCCGAATCGTTTGATCAATTCCTTGGTTTGAATGACTGGCTCGTTCAACCGTCTGACTCCTTGTTCATCGTTGGAAATCGGAGAGGTGTCTCGGATCCGGAATCAAATTCGACCCAGACCAGACTCAGACTATCCGATGGGGTGCGAATGAGCCCGATCGACACGGGAACCTCACTGATTCCATCTGGTGTCTTGAATTGAGCTGTGTAGTCATCGAGAGTCCATGGAGCCGCTCCTTCCAGCTCAGGCGGTTGATCGGACAGACAGCGCATGAATTCTCCGTGACGAGTCTCCAGGGCCGTTTTAAAGGCTGCCACGGCCGTCTCAGAAGGCCGTTCACCCACGAATGCGAATTCATCGAGAAAGGCGTCAGAATCCCCTTGATACAGCGCAAACAAAGCGTTGTTGGGACCTGAAAAAAGTATTCTTCCTTCACGATCCCACCAACCACTGACACCCCACGCCAGGAGCGGCGTGGCAATGGCGCCGATCAGTCCCAGAACGATTCCACCCCAGGCGTATTTTCGCCAGGATGCAACCGACTGGGTGTACCCGAGGAGAAGCGCCGCCCCCCCTGACGAAATGGCGAGCAGGCCGGTGAGCGGGCAACAGAAGATCAAACCTGCGGCAAAGGAAAGGACCGCCAAGCGTGATGCCAATTCAGATGAAACAGACTCGGAAGCCACTGATTCTGCTGGAAGAGATGCGCTCATCATGATTCCTCACGTGACGATGCCGGTGGTTGTTCAAGATCCGGTGAGTGGTCGTCCCCGCCGGTCTCATCCGTGGAGTCCATCTGGTCGAGGGGAAGAGGCGGTAGCTGCAAGGTCAACTCAGGCCGCAGCTGCAACTCGATACGTTGAAAAAGAACCGCATGTGGCTTGGTCGTTCCTGATGGAATCACAAGGCACTCGACACCTCCGGTGACCGTCCGATCACTGAAACGAAATCCAACCGCCACCTCGTAGCTTCGATCGAGAAAACCGGAATCTCCCGGCGTACTTCGAATGACGGAAAGTCCTTGATATCCCCCCAGCGAGGAAAGCACTTCATCGACGAACTTGTTGATTTCAACTCTGGATGGCCTTCTTCCCTCGAGAGTGCTGAAAACACGAAGGAGGTCGTCATCACGCCTGACTGACTCCACGTCGAAAAGAATCGACATGGAGTTTTCGAGCCCCTCCTGCAGGAGACGCTCGTTCATCTTCTGAAAACCGTCGAGTGTGAAATACTGAACGGGCACCATGACGAGCCCGAGAATCATCGCGGTTTTCGCGATCTTGCGACCGCCAAGCGTACCATCGGAAGCTTGAATTCGACGCAGTGCGATCAAACCAAGGACGAACCCCATCATGCTGGTCATCGGACAGCAGAACACCAAAGAGGAAGCAAGGGCGAAAAAGGGCAAGAGGTGTCTCGGACGAGACTCATTTGCTTCAGGTGCGACGGACTCCATGCTTGAATTGTAACGCAAGCCATGGGTACTCACCTTTCCATGGAAGAGTGATAAACTCGATGCATGATCTCGCTCGACGAAGACAAACAGGCAATCGTCATGGGGCTTGGCAGATTTGGCGGAGGACTGGGTGCCACCAGATATCTTCTGAATCGAGGGGTGCGGGTCCTGGTCACCGACAGAGCCACCGAAGCGGAACTCGAGGGCCCGGTCCGGGCGTTACGAGACGAGTTTGCCGGGGACAAGCTGAGATTCGTTCTGGGGGGCCACGATGAGGTTTCCTTCGAGAACACCGACCTGCTGATCGTCAATCCAGCTGTGCCTGAACCCTGGAAAAATGACTTTCTGCGACAGGCTCAAGAGTGCGGCCTGGTGGTCTGCACCGAAATCGAGCTGCTTCTCGATCGTCTCCATGCACTTGGTCAGAATCGACTGATCGTCGTCACTGGTTCTGCAGGAAAATCGACCACCTGCTCGATGATCGCTCACCTGGCACGCCGGATGGAACTCAACTGTCTTCTCGGTGGCAATATCGGTGGGTCGTTGCTGAGTCAGACGGATGAGGAGCTGACCGAGGCCGATGTCATCGTTCTGGAACTGTCGAGTTTCATGCTGCACTGGATTCACCAGCGCCTTGTTCCGTTCAGTCCTGCGGTCGGCGTTCTGACCAGCCTTGATGAAAATCACGTCGATTGGCACGGCTCATTGGAGCACTACATCGAATGCAAATCTGTGATTCGTGACTCGCAACGATACATCCCTCCGATCAACGAAAGTGCCATCTCTGGTTCCATACGTGCACAGCAGCATGACTCCAAGAATCCACCATGGTGGAGCACCGAGCAAGATGACTGGAGCGTACAACTACGAGCCCGCATTCTCGATGACATACGTATCGATCTCCCCGGGCACCATCAGAAGGAGAATGCGGCCACCGCATGCGTCGCTTTGTCCGTCCTGCTGTCGGAAGAAGAGAAGCTCAGCACTCTGGCGAGGTCTCTCGCCCCCCTCATCGAGACCTTCAGAGGGCTTGACCATCGACTGAGACCACTGGGCGTGTCATCGGGCATTCTGGTGGTGGATGACTCCAAATCGACGACTCCGGGAGCGACGGAGCGAGCCGTGGAGGCGTTTGATGATCCCTCGAAGATCCACCTGATCGCAGGCGGCTACGACAAAGGTGCGGATCTCTCGACCATCATCTCACTGAGCACTCGCCTGGGCGGGCTCTACGGAGTGGGCCAGACTGGAGAAGCCATTTCGAGTGGAGAGAACGGCATCGAATGCGACACGATTGAAAACGCAGTCAACGAAGCCAGCAAGCATGTCGAGAAAGGTGACGTACTTCTGCTGTCACCAGGCTGTGCCAGCTGGGATCAATTCAGCGACTACCAGGCACGAGGGAGAGCTTTCAAGCAGGCAGCTGAATGCGCGCTTGGTTCCCTGAAGTGATCACTCGCTGACTGCCGACGACGTGTCGACCGCATCGTGTCGAATCACTCGTAGATTCGCTTGGATTCTGATTCAGGAATCTCGTCGGACTTGTCTTCACTGTCGACCCGGTATCGCTCATCATCAGGTCTCGCGGGATATTCAGGATCCCGGATCTCGACCGTGATCTTGCAGGTCTCTTCGGCCGGGCAGCTCATCTGGTTGTCCAGAAGGCTGGCGTTGTTTCCTGCATCGGTGATGGTCCACTCAAGCAAGGCGGGACTGTACAAGGGGTCGGTACCACCGTCGGACAACCAGCGGAAGTTGAGCTGCTTTCCAACTGGGATCTCCTTGACGAAGACCGGCTGTCCGGTGCGCAGTTCCGTGATGACGATCGTCTTCGGTGAGATCGGAGTCGAGATGTACGCGAAATAGCCCGTGGTTCCACCGTTGGGATTGAAACATCCACTGAGAACCGAGGCGAGCATGCCCACCGAAAGAAGCGCGATGGTACGAACTGGGGAAAGACGACTGAATTTCATCACACGACACCTCATTGTTGTCACTGATCTTTCAGGGTGGCCACGACTGGCCAACGACCCTGATATTGGTCCTATGGACACCATATCGGCAAGTGACCCCGAATTGCGTTCGCATTTACAGTGCTCGACGATGTAAATTGGAAGTATGAAGACTCAAAAGCCCCGAATTGGACATGGATACGACCTTCATCGCCTTGAGAAACAGCACCCAGAGGGACCAGGCAGGCCATTTATTCTTGCTGGAGTGACCCTGGAGCACGAAAAAGGGCCTGTGAGCCATTCTGACGGCGATGCTGTCTACCACGCCGTCACGGATGCACTCCTCGGGGCTCTCGGAGAAGAGGACATCGGACAGCTGTTTCCTGATGATGCTCCGGAATGGGACGGTGAGGATTCTGCCTTTTTTCTCAGAGAGGCAGCCAGGCGAGTCACCCGTGCCGGTTTTGAAATTGGAAATCTCGACGTCACAATCATCTGCCAGAAGCCGAAAATCGGGCCTCACAAAGATGCGATGAGGCAGAATCTGGCGAAGACTCTCGAAACATCCAAGGACGACGTGAACGTCAAAGCGAAGACCCACGAGGAAGTCGATGCGGTTGGCGAAGGTCGAGCGGTGGAAGTCCATGCGATCGTCCTGCTCTTTCCGAAGGCATGACGAGCAAGGACACCCGAAACACACTGACCGGGAATGACCGGGCAGCTACAATCGAGCGCCCATGAGCACTTTTCTGGACATACTCACCGCAGTCGATATCGATGGACTTTCCACGGTTGCGTCCGAGTCCCAGAAGTCGATCACGGACTCGGGATTCACGCAATTCATCAGGGAATACGGGCCATGGGCGATGATCGCCCTGCTGCTCGCTTCGGGGTTCGGCATTCCCATCGGTGAAGAAGTCGTGAACATTCCCGCAGGCATCTTCGTCGGCAGAGGCGATCTCGCAATCACGTCGACGTATGTCGCGGCGTACATCGGAGTGCTCGGAGGCGATTTCCTCTGGTTCTCGATATGTCGCACACTGGGCAAGAAAGTCCTGCACCGGCGTTGGTTCAAGAAACTCGCACACCCGAAGAAACTGCTTCAGGTCAAGCATCAGTTCGACCGGCGTGGCGCAGGCGTGCTGGTGTTGGCACGTTTCATTCCGGGGACTCGATCACCGGCACTGACGGTCGCGGGAATCCTCCACATGCCGTGGAAGAAATTCACCATCATTGAATTGATCATGTGCCTTGTGACCACATCTCTTCAAGTGACGCTTGGCATACTTATCGGCCGTCAAATTGCGGGCGAATCCCTCTCCACCACGATATTCACCGCTCTGGGTGTGGTTGCAGGAATCATCGCCCTGACGAGCTTGGTGTCATGGGTTGTTTCGGCACGCAGAAAATCCGGGCCGAAGCCACGCGAAAAGATGTCATGGCTGAGAGCAATCTCGAAAGAAAGAAGCAACAAACCCACGGGTTGAGTACCCTTGGATGATCTGAAAGTGGAGGTCTGCAATGCGTGCAGTGGTGACAGGACAAATCGGAGTCGACAAGAGCCCATACCTTAAAGCCGTCTGTGAACAGGCCGGCCAAAGAGGAGGCAAGATCGACCTCTTCAATGTCGGCAGCATGATGTACAAGGAGGCGCTCGACGTTCGCCCGGGGAGAATTCTCGACCTTCCCATCTCCAGGCTCGCGAGCCTGCGGAGGGCCGCGTTCAAAGACATCATCTCCAGCAGCTCCCCTGTCAGCGAACACGAGAACGTCATCGTGAACACCCATGCCACGTTCAGATGGCATCATGGTCTTTTCAGTGCATTCGATTTCGACCAGATGAGTCTGCTCAAGCCCGACATGTTCATCTGCCTCGTGGACAACGTGGAGACGGTGCACCAGAGACTCCATGAAGAGCATGACATCGATGCGACACTGAAGGACTGCATGGTCTGGCGTGAGGAGGAGATCCTGGCGACAGAGCTCCTGGCGAACGCGATGGGATGCCACAATGACTTCTACATTCTGAGCAGAGGACGCCACGAGGACACCGTCGAAACCTGCATCAAGATGGTCACTCGACCTGACGTCCGCAAGGTGTATCCCTCATTCCCGATGAGTCACGTCGTCAACATGCCGGACATCCTGGCTGAAATCGACGAATTCAGAGCCGCCATCGCCGAACACTTCATCGCATTCGATCCCGCCGACGTCGACGAGAAGCTTCTGCTGGACAGAGCTCTTGATGCAGCCCGTGACGGCAAGGACTGGGTGAACATCGAGAACCACACCTTCGGCGGTCGCGCCGGAAGCGAAGATCTGAGACTTCCAGTCCGCGAAGTCCTCGACATCGCGGGTGACATCGACGGCCAGATCTACATGCGAGATTTCAAACTCGTGGATCAGTCCGACATGATCGTCTCGTACATTCCGGAACTTGAAGGCGGAGTACCCGGCCTCTCAAGCGGAGTCGAGCGTGAGCTTCATCATGCGTTCGAGCACACCAAGGAAGTCTACGTGGTCTGGAAGCCTGCAAAGGCTCCTAGCCCGTTCATCACGGAAACTGCAACCAAGATCTTCCCCTCGGTGGACGATGCCCTCGAATACTTCGAGAAAGAGGGCATGTTCCCGCAGGTCGATCTGTTCGGGCACTGAGCGCCAGATGACTCGCTACCGCCTCGTCGTTGCATATGAAGGCACCGAGTTCCACGGCTGGCAGAAGCAGGAGCCGAAGGATGCCCCCCCGCTTCGAACGGCACAAGGCGTCCTGGAGACCGTCGTCTCCAAGGTGGTGAGAGAACCGATCGTCCTCGTAGGCGCCTCGAGAACGGACTCAGGCGTGCATGCCGTGGGACAAGTCGCGGCTTTTTCGACCAATACCGAGATACCGGTCGAGCGCCTCGCCCGCGCGATCACATCACGTTGCCCGGATGATCTCCAGGTTCTCTCAGCGGACGTCGTTCCGGAAGAGTTCGATCCGATCTCGAATGCTCGCATCAAGAAGTATCGCTATCTCATTCAATACGGCAGAGTGATCAAGCCTTTGTTCGACCGCAGAACCGTTTGGACGACGCACCATGATCTTGATCTCGAGAAGATGAAGAACGGTGCGGCACGACTTGTCGGAACCCATGACTTCGATCCCTTCGCTTCGGCAAGCCATGGCAGAGAGACGACGGTCAGAACCATTCTGGAATGCGATGTCGAAGCCGTCTCCGAAAATCGAATCGCGATCGAAGTGATCGGTACCGGATTCCTCTACAACATGGTCCGAATCATCGCAGGCTCACTCCTCGAGATCGGACGTGGCGCGAGAGCTCCTGACAGCATCGACCGGGCGTTTGCCAGTGGCGACCGTGCCCTCACGGGCCCGACTCTGGGACCACAGGGTCTCAGGTTGGAATGGATCGAGCATGACATTCCAACGAGCCGTGATTCCCGCACACATGAAGAGGATGCACGCTCATGAGGATCATGCACATCTCGACACGGCTGATTGTCGGTGGTTCGCAGGAAAACACGGTTCTTTCCTGCATGGGACAAAGTGATGCGGGCCATGAGGTTTCACTGGTCTACGGACCGATCCACGGTCCGGAGGGAAGCATGCTTCCAGAGGTGGAGGACCATGGGGGGATCGACTCCATCGAATCACCGAACATGGTGAGACAGATCGCTCCGGTCCGAGATCTCAGATGCTTCCACGATCTCACACGGCTCATTGAAAAGATGAAACCGGACGTCGTGCACACGCACTCTTCCAAGGCGGGAATTCTGGGACGGCATGCCGCGAAAAAGGCTGGAACACGAGCCATCGTCCATACGATTCATGGACTTCCCTTTCATCCCTATCAATCTCGTCTGAAGAACAGGATCTACAGGAATCTGGAAGCACGAGCGGCGAAGAGATGCGACGCGATCGTCTGTGTCGCGGACGCGATGAGGGATCAGGCGCTTGCACAGGGTGTCGGAACGCGTGATCAATACCTCACCATACGATCCGGGATGGACACCGGTGCGTTTCTTGATGGGCGCTCGGATCGAAATGAATGGCGAAGCAGATTCGGATTCACCGACAGCGACTACGTCGTCGGCACGGTGGCGAGACTGGCTGAACTCAAGGGCCACGACGACATGCTGGACGCTCTTGCCGCTGACTTGAGATCGGACGACGGTCTCAAGCTGCTGTGGGTGGGAGATGGTTTCCACGGTGAACGAATTCGAGCAAGAATCCGATCACTGGGTCTACAGAACAGCATCGTGGAAGCAGGTCGATGTGATCCCAGGGACATTCCGGCGATCATGCATTCCATGGATCTTCTCGCACATCCCAGCTGGAGAGAAGGACTTCCAAGAACCGTCCCCCAGGCACTGCTCTCGGGCACTCCGGTGGTGGCACATGACGTCGATGGCACTCGTGAAGTGGTCATCGAGGGCAGAACGGGTCGACTGGTTCCTCCGGGTGATCATGAACGGCTTCGAGAGGTGATCATCGCTGCACGCACGAATCCCATGATGGAAAGAGAACTGGCTGAAAACGGAAGAAGGCTGTGCGCGGACATGTTCTCTCAGGAGAAGATGGTCGAAGAGCTGCTGGAACTCTACGAGTCGCTTCTCGATTGAATCACCGCTATCTTGGGCCGTCTGAAGACATGACCCTAGCCGGGGTTCGAATTCAACAGGAGCGACCTCATGAAGATACTGGTGGTAGGCCCTCATCCGGATGACCAGGAACTGGGCATGGGCGGAACGATCGCCCGCCTCGCTCATGAAGGACATGACATCCTTCTTCTGGACATGACCAATGGCGAACCGACCCCCTACGGGGATCCCGAGACCCGGGCACGAGAGGCGGCTCAGGCCGCGGACATCCTGGGAGTGAGAAGGCGTAATCTGGGTCTTCCCAATCGCTTCGTCGAACACTCAATCGAAGCCCGACATGCAGTCGCCGGTGCCATTCGAGAGGAACAGGCGGAAGTGGTCTTCCTCCCCTACTTCGAGGATGCCCACCCGGACCACGTTGCAACGACGAGAATCGTGGAAGATGCTCGTTTCGATGCGAAGCTCAGCAAGATCGATCTCCCGGGCGAGCCGTGCCACCCGAGAAGGATGATCTATTACTTCTGCACGCATCTGAAGATCATTCCACAACCATCCTTCATCTTCGACACGACCGGTTACCACGAAACCAAGCAGAAATCGATTCTTGCGTACGACAGCCAGTTCGTGAAGCCCGAGAAGAACCGTCCGATCGTCGAATGGCTCGATGCCGGGGCCGCGTTCTACGGCAGCAGAATCGGGAGCCAGACCGGCGAACCATTCTTCGTCAGGGAGCCACTTGGACTGTCATCACTCGACACGGTGCTCTGAGACGGATTCTCAGAGCGCTCTGACGATCGCGATCAGACTCTGGATCACGTGCGCTCGTTGAGTTTCAGTGAGATCAGGGTAGATCGGAATCGCGATGGATTCATGAGCCGCGGCCTCCGCGGCGGGATGATCACCCTCGGAACCACCACAGAAGTCAAAGCACTTCTGGAGGTGAAGCGGAAGTGGGTAGTAGATCTCCGAGCCAACATTCATTTCAGAAAGTCGCGTACGGACCAGGTCACGAACCTTCGCGGGAACACGAACGATGTACTGGTTGTAGATGTGCCTGGCACCAGCGCCCGCCGGCTCGGGAAAACGCAGAGGAAGATCGGATGCCACCTCGAGGCCGACCTTCGAGGAGGCACCTCCGGCGTCTCTGATTGCGGCATCGTAAAATGCCGCATTCTTCTGACGACCCTCGGTCCATGAATCCAGGTGTCTCAACTTGACGGTGAGCACGGCGGCCTGAAGTGCGTCAAGTCTCGAATTGAGACCGATCTCATCATGGTAATACTTGGGATCCATGCCGTGATTTCTGAGCTTTGCAAGTCGGTTTCCGAGGGCTTCGTCCTGAGTGGTCACGATGCCGGCGTCACCGAACCCACCGAGATTCTTGCTGGGAAAAAAGCTGAAACAACCTGCGATTCCCATGGATCCAGCGCGTCGACCATGAAGATCCTCGGCACCGATGGCTTGTGCCGCATCCTCGATCACCGGAACATTTCTGGCTGCCGCAAATTCAAGGATTCCATCCATGTCGCAACATTGCCCGAAGAGGTGGACTGGAATGATCGCCTTGATTCGGTCGGAATCAGGACGATCGAATGCTCGCTGAAGCGTTTCGGGCGTCATGTTGTACGACGCAGGATCCACGTCGCAGAAGACAGGCGTCGCGCCAAGTCGATGGATCGATCCCGCAGTGGAGAAGAAGGTGTAGCTCGGACAGACCACCAGGTCGCCATGCCCGATCTCTAGGCCCTGAAGAGGGAGCAGGATCGCATCTGAGCCACTGGCGCAACCGACTGCGTGCGTGCAGCTGCAGTACTTCGAGATGTCCGCCTCGAGCTCGGCGAGCTTCGGTCCTCCGATGAACCACTGACTCTCGATGACATCGCGAACCACGGGTTCGATCTCATCACGAATGGTGTCGTACTGAGCCTTCAAGTCGAGCAAAGGCACTGTGATGTCGGTGTTGGATGCAGTGGTCATGTCATATGCTCCGGACAAGATATTCCTGACTGGAAATGGTAGCGAACATGAAAGCAGGAGGCAGGGAAAACCGTCGGTTCAACGTCCGGTGGATCCGAAACCTCCGGAACCGCGAACGGTCTCTTCAAGTGTTTCGACTTCCTCGATTTCAGCCCGGACGATGGGACAGATCACCATCTGTGCGATTCGCATGCCCTCTTCGACGGTGAAAGGCTCTCGGCCGAGGTTGATGAGAGGAATCTTGACCTCACCTCGGTAATCGGAATCAATGGTGCCGGGCGCATTGGGCATGGAGATTCCGTGCTTGGTTGAAAGACCGCTTCGGGGCCGAACCTGCGCTTCGTACCCCTCGGGAATGGACATCGCAAACCCACAAGGAATGAGGCTGATGTCACCCGACTCGATCACGATGGCGGATGCCACCGCGGCATGGAGGTCCATGCCAGCTGCATGTGGAGTCTGGTAATGAGGAATGGTCGCCAGAGGCGACAGTCTTTGAAAGCAGAATTGAACGGTTTCCATGGTTGAATTCTAGCGAAAAGTGAGTCGAAGTCACTCAGCTCCCCTTGAGATCCTTGACGGCTTGGAGCACTTCCTCCGCATGCCCGGGGACCTTCACCTTGTCCCACCTGCGGGCGATCTTGCCCTTGTCATCAATGAGATAGGTGGTGCGCGCGACGCCCATGTACTTCCGTCCGTACATGGATTTCTCCTGCCAGACACCGTATTTCATGCAGACTTTGGGATTGCCATCCGCATCCTTCGGGTCGGAAAGAAGTGTGAAGTTCAGATCGTGCTTGGTCACGAACTTTGCGTGACTGGCCTCACTGTCGGGACTCACTCCGAGAACGACTGCCTTGGATCGTTTGAACTTCGCCTGGTCGTCACGAAACTGACATGCCTGAGCGGTGCATCCTGAAGTGTCGTCCTTAGGGTAGAAATAAAGAACGACGGGCTTCCCAAGATAGTCCTTGAGAGCGTGCTTCTCTTCGTTCTGGTCCTTGAGCGTGAGAGCGGGAGCCTTGCGTCCAACATCGACGAGTGACATGGGTGTTCCTCCGAAGATGAACCTGAAAGATGGTTTGGGATGGAATCAGAAATCGGTACGACGATAATCGAGATCCGGAACACGTGAAGGATGCGTGGCGACATGGTCGCTCTTGAACACACCGACCCAGTGGTTCTCGGAGATCTCGTGAAGCATGTACTCATCATCGTTGTCGGCGAGTGCGGGCTTGACCGATTCCGGAGGATCGGGCCACCAGGGGACGATGCCTTTTTCGAAGCCATCAAGTTTCACATACTCAGCCGGATTGTCGACGATCTGTTCGACGGTCACGAGACGCTCCATGCTTTCACGAAGCTTCGGAATCGACTTAAAAAGTCCGCGAGTGTACGGATGAAGAGGGTTGTCGAACAACTCGAAGATGTTCGCGTATTCGACGACTCGCCCTGCATACATGACGCACACCACATCGGCATTTTCAGCGACGACACCCAGATTGTGGGTGATGAGCATGATGCCCATCCTGCGCGTGCGTTGGAGTTCACGCAGCAACTCGAGAATCTGCGCCTGAATCGTCACGTCGAGTGCGGTCGTCGGCTCATCCGCGAGAAGAAGCTTGGGCTGACAGGCAAGTGCCATCGCAATCATCACACGCTGACGCATTCCACCGGAGAACTGATGGGGATAAGCCTTCATCCGTTGTTCGGGCTGAGGGATCCCCACGTCGCGCATCGATGTGACCGCGATGTCGACGGCTTCGTCCTGAGTCACGTCCTGGTGAAGCAGGATCGCTTCCATGATCTGGTCACCGATGGTGTAGACCGGATTGAGAGAAGTCATGGGTTCCTGGAAGATCATGGCGATGTCATTGCCACGAAGCGCACGAATCTCCCGTTCATCGAAACGAAGGACATCACGGCCCATGAAAAGGGCCTGTCCTCGGTCGAATCGACCGGGTGGCTGAGGCACGAGCTGCATGGTGCTCATTGCGGTGACACTCTTACCGCATCCGGATTCACCCACGACTGCAAGAGTCTGGGAGGGATAGACGGTCATGTTCACACCTGCGACGGCTTGAACTCGTGGACTGTCGGGAGCGGATGGGTTCGAAAAGGAGACAGCGAGGTCTCTGACTTCCAGAAGAGGAACGCCCATCTCGATTTCGGTGGTCTGGAAAGTATTCGACATCAGTGTGCCGCCTTACGCATCTTGGGATCGATCGCATCTCGGAAGTTCTCACCGAGCACGTTGTAGGCCAGTACGGTCAGGAAGATCGCGAGTCCGGGGAAGACCGCCATCCACCACAGGAAGACACCGGTCTCACCCGTGGTCAGTGACAACAACTTGCCCCATGATGGCTGACCGTAGGGCCCGAGGCCGAGATAGCTCAAGGTCGCTTCGGCAATGATTGCCGCGGCAACACCGAAAGAGGCTTGAACGAGGACAGGTGTGACTCCGTTGGGAAGCATGTGCCGGAACAGCACGGAGTGCAGAGGCAGCCCCACGGCGCGGCAGCTTTGAACGAAATCCTGATTTCTAAGCTTGAGAAATTCAGCACGGATGAATCGAGCTGAACCGGTCCAGGTCACGCAGCCGATGATCGTCATCATCACATAGGTGTTTCGAGGCAGAGCCGAAGCAGCCACGATCAACAGGAAGAGGACGGGGACGGCCATGAAGATCTCGACCACTCGCGAAAGCACCAGATCGACCCAGCCGCCGAAGTAACCCATGAGAGCTCCGATGACGATCCCGATCAGAACGGAGAGACCGGTCGACACAAGACCGATGGAGATCGAAAGTCGACAGGCCCAGAGCATCTGAGCGAGGACGTCGCGTCCGATGGGGTCGGTACCAAGAAAGAATGTCCGCTTGCCGTATTCGGTCTTGGAGATCTTTTCAGCGAGCTGAACGAACTGGATTCTGTCGGCGATCTTCGACTGAAATTCCGAGAGACCGTCGGTGATCGCGATCTTGGCATTTCGTCCGGATGGTTCGAGAGATGAAAACAGACCAGTGGTGGCGACCGCAGCTGCATTCGCACAAGCTTCATCACCCGCCTCGAGGCAGCGACGATATTCAGTCAACTGGGCTGCCGCCTCATTGAAGAGCGTCGTGTACCGGTCGGAAAACCCAAGTACGGGCATTCGATCGAGTTCTTCAGGACAGTTGCAGATCAGGGCATCCACGAGGACGTTCTTGGCTTCTCTGTCGAGAGGAAGACCTTCGACGCCTGATGCAAGATTGAAGACCACGGTTCGTGCGAGGAATCCGATGCCATCGGTGATCTGCTCGTCGGCCACGGCCCGAAACGCGTCAGCAGTCGTTCTGGCTGGCGGCGTGGAGTAGTACTCACCCCTTGACTGGGTGGGAGACCAGGGAATCAAGGTGTAGGTGTTCTCCATCGTGCCCTCGATCTGACCACGAACGAAGCGCTCGGGCTGGAGGACCGGAGAACTCCAACGATCCGCACACACCCAGCCGGCGAAGAGGGCCACGGCAAAGGCGAAGATGATTCGACCACTCATCGACTTGAAGGTGGGAAGCATTGCGAAGCATGCGGCGACACCCACAGCACTTCCCAGGCAGACCCACCAGATGAACGAGCCATCCCCTCCGGCACTCCCTGCCGCATCAGCAAGGATGAATTGGAGTAGCGCCACCAGCACGACTGTCAGGCCGCCGAGCAGAAGCGAGGCACTGATGATCCCCAGACGATGCTGCTTGGTCAGCTTGAGAGGAACGAAGAAGAAGATGGGCCCGAGGATTCCCCCCAGCACCAGAAGAAGATCGGTCGCGGTAAGTGATTCGAAGAGCGGCGAGAATGACTTCACAAGCTCGCCGTCAGCCGAACGCTCCACGCTCCAGAGCGGGAGTCCATTGGCGATCACGGGTGCGAACAGTGCGAAGAAGCCGACGATGGCGATCCAGATCAGGCCGATCTGAGCACCACGTCGAATCACCACACGATGCCAGGCATCCGCCCAGAACGGACGGGCTCGCTGGACACCGACTCCACGCATCACATCGATGCCGGAGATCGTCTTTTCGGTCTTCTTTTCTTCTTGTGTCATCTCTGGTGGACTCGGTTCAATCGTAGCTGACCCGTGGATCTGCCACGGCGTAAAGGATGTCGGCAAGCAGAAGCGCCACAAGGTTCACCACGGCGATCATGAAGACATTGGCGAGAATCACATCCTTGTCGAGATTGAAGATCGCCTGAATGATCAGAGAACCCATTCCGGGAATGGAGAAGATGCGTTCGATCACGACTGACCCGGCAAGCATGGCGGGAAAGACGAGCACGAAGATCGTGATGATTGGAAGCAGACTGTTTCGGAAGACGTGGTACCACTTGACTTCGCTGTCGGAGACACCCTTGGCACGAGCGGTGCGAACGAAATCCATGGTGTAGTTGTCAAGCATCGCAGCACGTGTCTGCTTGGCCAGAACCGCGAAGCCGCCATAGACGAGACACATCACGGGAAGGACGAGATGCCAGAGCAGATCAAGCAGATAGCCGGCGTGGAATTCACCGCCACGCCAGTTCGGCATGTAGAGCATGTCGTCGGATCCGTTTGAATGAAGGCCGGAAGCCGGGAACCAGCCCAGGTACTCGTTGTCAGCCAGGAAACCGATGGCAAGGACTCCTGCCCAGACGACGGGAATGGACCAGAACATCACGAAGATCGTTCCGGACACCTTGTCGAAGAGCTTGTTCTGCTGCGCCGCGGCCTGCATGCCGAAAGGCACCGCGATGAAGTAGATGAAGGGAATCGCGACGACATTGAGAAGAAGCGTCACCGGGAGTGCTTCTGCGATCAGATCGATCACCGGCCGCCCGATGGTGAAGCTCTTGCCGAAATTCGGCCAGTCCAGATTGATGAAATTCCCAAACCCGACGCCTGAGATGGGGTAAGGCTTCGCCTGAAAGGCGGATTTGACACGCGACAAGGCGGCCAGAGCCTGGGCCTGTTTCTGAGTGGTGTCCTGATAGGCCTGCACGATCGAAGGCCATGCCTTGAGACTCTTGTCAGGAACTCGTTCGGCCAGCACGTCGTAATCAACATCGTTTCCATCTCGAATCACATCGGAGAAAGAGGATGAGGCGGTCGTCGCAGCCATTCTCACGGCAACATCGGGATCGACTCCCTCGGCTTCAAGCCTGTCGATCTCCTCATTGATCGCTTTTTCAGAATCTTCGGAGACGTATTCGTTGATCTTGCTGTCAAGCGCCCTCATGGCGAGGAGATACTGAGCACGTGCCCGCAGGTACGCCTTGTTCGCATCCTTGTACTCGGGAATCATCTCAGGGGCTTCCCCCACGGAATACCCCTCGGCACGTCGCTCCTCGGCCTGCGCTTCAGCCATCTGAACCTGTGCGATGCGAATCTCGTTCGCATCATTGGCGACGACGGTGTTGTCGGCCATCGCCTTCTCGAGCATTCCTTCGGGAACGACCAGGTCACTTCCGAACCATTGCGCGTCGATTGGAAGATCCTTCACCGAGCGCGGTGGCTCTTCGAGATCTCCTGCGTAGTTGCGCATCGCTCTATCGCCGAACTTGAGCGGCGAAATGCGGCCGAGCCAGCGGAAATACTGCACGACGGCATGATCGTCCAGACCGTATCGATCTTCGATGTAGAGAAGCTGCAGACTGGCCTTGCTGTCAGCATCCACATTGCCTCCGGCGGCACGCAGAGAAGCACCGATACCCCCGGGCGCCATTGCGAGAAGCATGAACACCATGAAGGTAATCCCGAACAATGTCGGGATCATCAAAAGCAAGCGTCGTCCGATGTAGCCAAGCATGAGTAGTTGGGCGTTTTCCGTGAGCCGAGGCTAGAGCGCCATCAGCTGGTGGGAGCAGCGTCGCTTCCTCCGATTCGGAAGAATTCGGCGGGCTCCAGACCCACGGGGTACGTCTCGACATTGCCGATCTCACGATTGATGAATCTGATCCATGGAGCCACTCGCACGAAGGTGTAGGGCTGTTCATCGTGAAGAATGTCGTGAAAGTCATGCCAGATGAGCATGCGGGATTCCGCATCCATCGTCTTTCGGCCTTCGTCGATCAGATCACTTGCGGCCTGGTTGTCCCACTGGATGAAGTTGTCACCCTGGTTCTGAATCGAATCTCGGTGCCAGATCTGTCGAGGATCGCTCTCAGGACCGGAGGCGCTCCATCCCATGATCATGGCGTCGAAATCTCGTCCCTTGAGCATGTCCGAATAGAAGGACCAGTCGACCACACGAGGCTCGCAGATGATTCCGACTTCTTCGCACTGACTCACCAGGTAACTGATGATTCGTTCGGTGGTTTCTCCACTCTGAGTGATCGTGAATTCGAACTTGAAGGGAGTTCCCTTCGAGAAATACTCGTCATCCATCTGATATTCGAGCACGCCATCCTTGTTGAGATCC
>NYVB01000186.1 GCA_002684315.1 Planctomycetaceae bacterium
AGAATCATCCTCGAGGAGATTCCGGAGGACGTGGAGATCAGAATGGGTGCCACCGCCGCGGCCATCGTGCTTCCGGACGAAGGGTCACTTCCGAAACCGATGTTTCCGGAACTTCGTGCCTTCGCGAAGAAACTCGGACTCGTGGACTGAGCCTCACGGCCTCCGAACCACTCACCAGTCTTCGGACACGTCGTACTTCGCTCGAAGCTCGACGAGGAGATCCTCCAGACGCGCTCGAACGACGGCACTGCCCGGATCATCCGCCAGCGAGTGAAGCTCGTCGGGGTCGAGCTTGAGATCGTACAACTCGACTTCATCAAGCTCGGGAAAGACCATCAACTTGTAGCGCCGCGTGCGGACACCTTCGTGCTTGGGCACCTTGTGTGGTCCGAGTGATTCGTAATACCGGTAGTAGAGTGCGTCCCGCCATCCGATGTCCTCGACCTGCGCATCATCCACCGACTCGAGGATGGGCAGCAGGGAACGACCCTGCGTGCGAGCGGGAATCTCGGCCCCCATGATCTCGAGAAATGTCGGCGCGAGATCGATGTTCTGAGAAAGCAGTTCGGTGCGACGACCGGGAGCGACGACGCCGGGCCAGCGGAGAAGAAAAGGTGTTCGAAAGGATTCCTCGTACATCCAACGCTTGTCGTACCACCCATGCTCGCCGAGATACCACCCTTGATCGGAGGTGTAGATCACGATCGTGTTCTCATCGATTCCAAGCGACTCCAGGGAGTCGAGAATTCTGCCGACCGAATCGTCGACGCTCGCGATGCAGCGAAGGTAGTCCTTGGCATACCGCTGATACTTCCATCGGATCAGGTCATCCCCGGTGAGCTCGAGGGCGCGGAACGCTTCATTTCGAGGCTCGTAGGCCTTGTCCCACGCCGCACGTTCCTCGGGAGTCATGCGCATCATCCACTCGGGCATCGTCAGCTTCAGATCCATGGGACGGAGATGGTCCTTGATGGTCATCTCCTGCATCGTGGAGGCACGTCCACGACCGGAATGATCGTCGAACAACGTGGCCGGTTCGGGGAGATCGATGCCCTCCATGTCATGAAGATGATCGGGACCGGGCATCCATTCACGATGTGGTGCCTTGTGCTGCACCATCAGAACGAAGGGTCTGCTTTCGTCACGTCCGGTCTGCAGCCACTCAAGCGCGAGATCCGTGATCACATCGGTCGTGTAGCCTTCGTGAAGCACCTCGCTACCGTTGCGAATCATCCGAGGTCCGTAGTAGTTTCCCTGTCCCACCAGTCTTTCATAATGATCGAAGCCGACGGGCTCACTCTTCAGATGCCATTTTCCCACCAAGGCAGTCTGGTAGCCCGAAGCCTGGGCGACCGCGGGAAACGTCTCCTGAGTGCCATCGAACACCTCACGGTTGGTGGGCACACCATGGTGTTGACTGAAGACCCCGGTCAGAATCGCGGCCCGACTCGGAGCGCAGATCGAATTTTCGACGTAATACCGGTCGAAGGTGATTCCACCCTGAGCAATCCGATCGATGTTTGGCGTCACATTCCGGTCTGATCCGTAGGCGGAAATCGCCTGCCAGGCATGATCATCGGACATGATGAACACGATGTTCGGCGGTTCTTCCGGGGGGGAGATGAGAATCGAAGCCAGAATGAGAGCAAGCATGATTTTCTCCGTTCTTCCGATATGGTCGCCAAAAACGGGACTTTGCCAAGTCGAGGATCTACCATTCGTTTGATAACCGTCGAAATATCAAAGAAAACGAGCTGGGGCCATGAAGAATCCACTGAGAGCAGTCGCGGGTGTCATCAGACGAGGTGATCTGATACTGATCGGGAAGAGATGCCAAGATGACAGCTATGGCGGACTCTGGGAGTTCCCCGGTGGCAAGGTCGAGAAAGGTGAGACCGACACCGAGTGCCTGAGACGGGAGATACAGGAGGAGCTCGGACTCGATGCCGAGATCGGATCCCTGATCCATGTCAATCATGCAAGCCCGACCTTCGAACTTTCGGTCTACCACGCAACACTTGAAGAAGGCGAACCCCAGCTGAGGGAACACGATGAATTTCGCTGGGTCACGGCCACGCAACTTCATGACTTCGACATGTTGCCGGCGGATGATCCGGTGATCGAAATCCTCAATGATTCGAAGAAGGATGGCTGACCGGCTCAGGCCTCACCGCGAAGCTGACGGCGCTTGAGAAGCTGCATCGCCTGGACCAGTTCCGCCCGCTCCTGCAGATAGGCGCGCTCGGCCTCCGCCATGTCAGATTTCACCTGGGAAAGCTGGCTTTCGGCATTGCGCCGTGCATGACGTGAATCCCCACCGAACGCAGGATGCTCGTAGATGGCTTCGAGATCCATCGCCATCACCAGCGCGACGAAATCAGCGTCGATCAAAGGTTCGCCGGCCGCCATGGCCACCATGTTCAATGCCTTCAATTCGATGCGATACCGCTTGCAGACCGCTTCCGAGTCTTCATTCTCCCGGAAGAGAAGAAGTGCATCCCTGGTCCTGCGTCGTCGTTCCTCGATTCGATCCTCGAGCGCGTGAATCTGATCGTGCAGATCCGATTCCTCGGAGCTCGGGGGAGCCTGTGGTTCGGGAGGGTTGAACTCCCCGATGTCGAATCGTCCTCCGCGAACGATGTTTCGGGCGTACCAACCCGACAATCGGTGTGCATCATGAAGGCGTCGCATCGCGGTCGGTGCGGGGGTGGCGTTTCCGTGAACCGCCGCATTGCCGTCACGGCGAATCGCGTGCATGCCATCGGCCTGCCTTCGAGGCAGAGAACCCTCGCGCTCGAGCATTCCGAGCATGGTGCTCAGATCGGCTTCCTGCATTCCCGGAATCGCCAGGGAAGCGAGTCGCTTGGCCATCAGCTCGATCATCAGACGAAGTTTGAAGAGGCAGGAATCGGGATCGGAGTGAACGTAATGCTCGGCCTGGCGGGCGAGATGCGAGACTCTGGGATCGCAGCGATCGAGAAAACCGAAATTCGTGCTGGAGTCACTCATGCGGTCACCTCCGGATCCCGATCCAAGGAGCCATCAGCGGAGTCGTCCTGCGACTGAACGTCGAGCATGCTCGACATGACCCGTGCGTTCACGCACATCCGCTGGAAGTCGTCTTCCGAAAATTCCAGAGCGGAAGCGAGGGTCGAGGCCCACCTGACCTCGAGGGGATGCATGCTTCGATTGGCGTAGGCGATCATCATGACCCCGGTCATGATCCGCTCGCCATACTCCCGTGGCAGCTGGCGCAGCATCCCGAGGCAGTCGAGGAGAGTCATCTCATCGAGAAGATCACCAGACTTCACGCTGAGACAGTCCTCTTCGGAAATCCCGAGAATGGCCTGTGCGTACAGCCCCCCGGCGGCCTGCCGGGCGGTTTCCGGGTTTCCATCGGCGACGCTCATCGCCCGCGCGGCGAGAAACCAGACCATGGCCACTTTTTCTTCGAGGGTCTCCAGAGGCATGCAGGGGAGTGTCGCAGGTCCGAGGGCAACGAACAAGGCATGAATCCACAAGGAATGATGACTGAGGGTTGGACGCGGGAACCTCGCTCGACGATGATCTGGGCATGACACGACACCACATGAATCGGAATCGTCTTCGCTGCCTCGGTCTTTCAGTGCTGTTGCTGGGAGGAGGCATCGCCCTGACGAGCGGGTGCGACGACCAGAATCAGACGGTCGATCTCACCAATGAGACCAGTGCATTGGAAAACACGAGCAACAAGGTGGGAAATTCGATCAATGCGATCGTCAGGGACCTGCCCATGTTCGAAGAGGGCAGACCCAAGATGTACCAGGCCTCTCTCGATGTCTTCTGGATGAACGTGACCTCGACACGATTGGGACTGGGGCGATTCCAACGAGACATCGATGCCACACCCGGACTCATGAAGATCGCAACCAACCTCTGGATCGGAAGAATCCAGGACTCGATGACGAAGGCGACGGAGGCCGGCGCGTTCTCCAAGGATGGACGGGTCGCGCTGATCCTGGGGGAGGCCTTCGGCAAGGAACGTGTCGACGGGGAACTTCAGAAGATCGTCGATCTCAAGAATCAGATCGAAACCAAGATCTCGCTTCAGGGCGCCAGCACGGACACCGGCAGGTGAACGACGACCCCACTCAGGAGTTCCCTCCGGAGCAACTTCGAGAGCGTCTTCAGCTGATTCTGCCGGAGGAAAGATATGAGGCCTTTCTCGACCAGGCTTTGCTGCCGAAGAGAGCCCATGTCAGGGTGAACACCCTGCGAAGCGACGTGGTCGAGGTTCGCGAGGATCTCGAGCGAATGGGAATCGAACACCACATCCTGAGCTGGTGCGATCATGCCTTCGCGACCGCAGCGGAGCCCCGGGCCCTGCAGAATTCAAGGCTCTGGAAGAACGGTGGCTTTCATATCCAGTCACCCTCCAGCATCGCCACGAGCCTGATCCTTCAACCGGAACCGGGCGAGAGAATTCTCGACATGTGCGCCGCGCCGGGAAGCAAGACGTCACACATCGCCGCCTTGATGAACAACGAGGGTGAGTTGATCGCGAACGATCTCTCGAAACCCAGGATGCATCGCATGAGAGCATTGCTCGAACTGATGGGCGCGCGTGCCCAGGTCAGACGAACTGCGGGTGAACAGATCGGACGCCGAGAACCCGTGAGCTTCGACCGGGTGCTCGTCGATGCGCCCTGCAGCGGCGAAGGCAGGATGCGTCCCGATGATCCGGGGAGTTACAAGAACTGGCGACCGAAGGTGCCGAAGCAACTCGGATCAAGACAGAAGAGTCTTCTGCATTCGGCGATCGAAGCGGTTCGCCCGGGCGGCATCGTGGTCTATTCCACATGCACCTTCTCGGTGGAGGAGAATGAGATGGTGCTGGCTCGCGCCCTGAAACTCTATGAAGGCCGAATCGAGATGCAGGAGCTTCCGATCGAACTCCCGGGGGCGATGCCACCCTGCAGCACATGGCAGAACAAGGCCCTTCCGGAGATTCCGGGTGCACGGCGTCTCGGACCACCGGAATACGATGGCTTCTTCATCGCTCGTCTGGTGAAAGTCGGTTGAGTGACGTCACGGTCAGCTGGCGGGGAGGTCTGAATGAGCGTCGACGATCGCACCACGATCACCCCACTCGATCGACAGCTTCGTACGACCTTCGATGAAGTCGATGAGCCACTCGCCGATGGCTTCCTGGCGCCAGTCATCGGCCGCGAACAATTCCACTTGTTCATTCGATTTCTGAGCGAGGTACCAACTGGCAAGCTGCGCGCGGGAGATCACCATGCCGGGCGCGATTCCCTGTGCGTAGAGTTGAGTGCACAATGCCATCCAGAGAGAATCGACGACGACCTGTTCGGCTGCCGCTTCACTTGAAGGCTTCGGATTCTTCTCGGGAACGATCTCGAGAGAGTCGGCCTGATCCAGAATCGCCACGATCTCGGCGAACCACTTCTGAGCGGTCGGGCGGGGGAGCCCGCGGATGGCGGCCATCTCTTCAGGATTCTGAGGCTTCTTTCGCACAAGTTCCAGAAGCGTGCTGTCGGGAAAAAGAACGCGATGAGGTCGATCATCGATTTCGGCGAGCCGATCACGCTCGATCACGAGTGCTCTGAGCAGTGCGCGAGCACGAGGCTTGAGTCGCATTCCCTTGGAGATCTTTCGCAGGTGAGGTTCCGGATCGAACCCCCCGGGAATCCTGAGACGGACGTCACATTCGCGCAATGCCCAGGACAACGTCCCTCGTCGGTCAAGCTCCTTCTCGAGCATCGACCACAGCATCGGGAGGTATCGGACATCGTCCGCGGCGTAGCGAAGCTGCTGCCGGCTGAGTGGACGGGCATCCCAGTTCGTGAAGGTATGCCCCTTGCCGAGCCGATGCCCGGTGAAGGCATCGATCACGCGAGCCAGTCCGACCGGCCAGGGCAGGCCTGCGAAGGCGGCTGCGATCTGGGTGTCGATCACATTGGCGGCTTCGCACCCGATGGCATGCGGGACATACTTGAGATCGACGCCACCGGCATGCACGAGTTTCTTCACTGCGGGGTCCGCGAGCATCTCCCAGACGGGATCCAGATCGGGCAATGCGATGGGGTCGATGATCGCGATCATGTCGGTGGTGGCCAGTTGGACCAGACAGATCTGCGGGTGGTAGGTCTCTTCACCGATGAATTCAGTGTCATAGGCGCAGAGTCCGGCACCACGGACATGATCAATGACTTCACCAAGCTCATCGGCGGTCGTGATCATCCGAGGGGCATCTGAAGGAACATCATCTCGCTCGAGAGGTGGTGTCATCACCTCGCTATCGTCGGCATGAGCTTCCTCATGCTGAAACGCGCGCTTTCTTCGACGATAGTTCACTGAAATGCCTGCCTGTGGGTGACGGTCATCATTATCAAAAATGACCTGAGTAAGCGCCAGATGGTACCACCCTCAGGCCGTGGCGGCTTCAGTCGGTTAGAGTTAATTTCAGATCACTACGGCCAGGACACCGAAAAAACACGGCACATCAAGCAAGAGGGAATGCCAAATGAGACCGAACCGCATCACAACTTCACTCATCATGCTCTGGACCGGGATACTGTCGGTTGGATGCAGTTCGGACATGACGGGCGTTCTGAGCAACAACGTGGTGGCATTTCGCGATATTGAGGCGTCCGATACTCCGATTCCACCCGAAGTCCTCGACCAGGCGAAAGCCGTGGCGATCTTTTCCAGCACGCAGGCGGGGTTGATCTTCGGTGGCAAGGGCGGAGACGGCGTCTTCGTCAAAAGAACCGGCGACGGCTTCTCCCCCCCTCTCGCCGTGGACCTGATCCAAGGCTCGGTGGGCTTGCAGATCGGTGCTCAAAGCGAAAGCATGGTCTACATCTTCAGGACGAATGCCGCGGTCGATCATTTTCTGGAGACCGGTCGCTACGCGATCGCAGAAGCTTCAGGAAGTTTCGGCGATGGGTCGGGCTCGACCGACCCGATCGATATTTCCAAGGAAGAAGTCCTCGTCTATTCGAAGGCCAAGGGCCTCTATGGCGGAGTGGTGGTGGGCGGCATGGGATTCAAGATCGACGAGGACGTGAATGCCAGGACCTACGACGGCGCCTCCACCAGTCGCATCCTTTCGGGTGATGTGACCATTCCGCATGGAACCAACGTGCTCTGGAAGATTTTGAAGAACCAGAACTGAGCTGGAGGCGACCCGGCACCGAACGGTCGGCAACTGGCAAGGTGCTCCTCTTCTCTTCTTGAATGGAATCGTCGGCATGCGACGATTCACCATCAACTGGGCCTTGCCCCCGACGTCTTGACCTACTTCCGTGGCGGGCTGGATCGGAAAATGATGGGTGTCGAAGGCGCCGAACCGATTCATCCCCTCTTCGCCTGACGACGCGAGAAGGTGTCCCATCGCACTCGGGCGGCTCGCAAGAAATAGCATGGCCATGGGTGGCAAGCCCGGAAGGAATGCGCTCAATCATGGATGAAGCAATTCGAAACACTGGAAGAATGATGTGGACGATCATCGTTCTCGTCAGCCTGCTCTGCCTGGTCAATTACCTCGATCGAGTCGTGATTTCATTTGCGATCGAACCGATCCGCAGGGATTTCGGTGTGGACAACACCGGTTTCGGCCTGGCGATGACCTTGTTCGCCGCAGGCGCGATCACGATCAACCTCATCTCCGGACTGCTGCTCGATCGATTCGGCGTGCGGGTGATCTGGCTGGCGGGTCTGCTGGTCTGGACCGCAGCGATGTTCATGCTGGGCGTGGTTGAATACTGGTGGCTCTTTCTGGTCTTCCGGGTGGGCCTCGGGCTGGGCGAAGGCGTCAACTTTCCGGCGATGAACCGCGCGATACGCGACTGGGTGCCACCGCAACACGCCTCCAAGGTGACGGCGGCCTGTCTGATTGGCGTGCCCGGTGCGTTTCTGATCGGCGGCCCCCTCTTCGGCTGGCTCATCAGTGAGATCGGTTGGCGGAACACGTTCAAGATTCTCAGTGCGGCAGGGTTCGTCCTGATGCTCGCGATCCTCATCTTCTATCGAAACCCGATGACGACAAGCAAGAACAGTGACAGCGGTACCAGTGCCGAAGGAAGCTGGCTCGGACTTCTCAAAGACCCGACGCTGCTTGCCACCTCCTGGTCGTTCTTTGGTTTCGGCGTGATCCTCTACTTCGGACTCACCTGGATACCCGGATATTTCGAGCAGACCTTCGGAGAGTCACTCTCGACCATCGGATGGTTCAGCACGCTTCCCTGGGGACTGGCGATCATCCTGATGCAGTTGGTTGGATGGTGGTCTGATGCTCGACATCGCCGGTCGGGAGATTCTCGTACATCCAGAGTGTTCTTCATTCTGGTGTTTCAACTTCTCGCTGCAGGATGCTTCATACCGCTCGCGTTCGTGACCACGCCATGGTGGGCGGTGGCATGGCTGACGCTTGGCATTGGATGTTCGATGGCACCGAACGCACCGTACTACTCGATCATCTCCGACCTCTATCGCGAACGAACCGGTGCCGCGACGGGAATCATGATCACGTTCTTCTCCGCTTCAGGGCTGTTGATGCCGGTGACCGTCGGCCTCCTGACGGACCTCAACGGAAGTTTCGCGGCCGCTTTCATCCTGATGGCATCGATCGTCGCCAGTGGTGCGGTGGGCATGTTTCTCTTCGCGAAACCAGACTCAGTGCCGCAGAGGACCTGAGAGTCGCGCTCCACCAGCAAGCCGTCTAGAGTGGAGCCATGAAGGAACTTCTCGTGCTTCGGCACGCCCAAAGCATCCACGGCGCCCATGGCGTACGAGACCACGGCCGACAGCTTTCGGACGAAGGTCGGGCTCAGGCGGCAAGGATCGGTCGACACCTGTCCCAGATTCTTCGAGTTCCGGACGTGATCCTCTGTTCCGACTCGACGAGAACGACGGAGACATGCGCTCTGACCTGTGATTCAGGCCGGATGCATCCCAAGATCGAGTTCATAGAGCAGCTCTACCTGGCGTCACATTCGTGCATGATCAGAACGGCATCCCAGCATGCCATGGATGCCGAAAGGGTGATGCTGATCGGGCACAATCCCGGCTGCGAAGACGTGCTCCACGAACTCGGCCTCGGAACGCATGAAATGCCACCATGCACCCTCGTGAGAATCGGTCTTGAGATCGAGGACTGGCTGGAGCTTGAGGGAAGCTGCGAGGCGACTCTGCTGGAACTCACCCTGGTGGAAGCGCTCGACAGGAACTGAATCGGTCGCTTCAGGGTGCGAGAGGGTCCGAATCCGACCCGGGAGCGACCGGAAGCAGACGCATGACTTCGGGCATCATCGGATCCAGCAGATCCGCGATCATGCCCACGAAGGACTCGATCAATTCATCTGAAGAGAGCTCGGTGTTCGAGACGACGCTGGCGAGCTGAATCTTCGTGAAGAATGCGCGCTCATCGCGAAGGTTGTAGGCCAGAGACCTCGCGGCCCGGGAACCGGAGGCGAGTCGACCGTTCGCCACGAAGAAGTATCCGGCGAGGAGTCTTGATCCGGGCTGGTCGGGATCGCTGAAGACGGTCACTCTGACTTCAGGATCACCCTGGGGAAGCCATGCGGTCTCCACCTCTCCGGTGATCGGATGAGACAGGATGACCCTTCGGGGCGCGATCGGATCGTCACCCATGAAGATGTCCGGGTCGAGCGGCCTGATCACGGTCTCGCTGATCTGCACCAGTCCCTGCACCGACCAGCAACGCTCCGGAAGATGTGGACGCGAAGTGAATCCACCGGTGTAGTGTGCGAGATGGACACGAAGGGTCTCGGAACGCTCCGAGGTCTCGCGGCGATAGATGCGATCGAGGTAGGCCGAGGTGCCCAGAACATCGACCACGCTCTGCGAGTACTCGAGATCATCCCCCTGCTTTCGCCAGTCACCCAGTGAAGGTGCGAGTGTTTCAAAGGCGGCCCGCAGAGGCGCGGCGGACTTGGTCGGACGGATCCCGCTCATCGAGAGAAAGGACTGAAGAAAGATCGCGCAACTCAGCAAAAAGAAGAGCAGCGCACCACAGATGGTGGAACCGCCGGGAGCCAGCCTCAGACCGTGCACGGAGGACACGACGGGGTTCGACGGATCACTCTCCTCGCTGAATCCATCGAGCACCCAGAGAAAGAACATGAACGACAGGAACGCGGGGAGAAGCCAGATCGTGCTGAACGCGGAATGAGCGGCTCCGACGGTGAGTTCGGCATCGACTCCGTCGAGCATGCCCTGAGTCGTGATTCGAAGGATGTTGACGGCGATCGCGATCGGAAAAGCGAGCAGAACGAGAACGACACGCTGCCAGGCACGTGGAAGACGGGTCCATGCGAGCAGCGTGCCCAGAGCGAGAAACGCCATCAACATGCGCATTCCGGAACACGCCTCCGCGACATCGAGCGGGCGGACCTCACCACCCGAGTCGAGCGTGAGCAAGGCACCATGTCGTACCACGTCGTAGCCGAGAAACCGGAAGACGAACGCCGATCCGACGGTCGCGACGTCCTGCATCCGCTCGGTGACGGGCGACAGCAGGTCATCGGAAAGGAACTGACCGAACACGACCAGGTAGAGAAGCGGGAACCAGAGGATCCGCAGAGACCCCCAGCCGAAGATCGTGAGTGCGACTCCCCAGACCGTCACGCCGACACCGACGGCGCGGGCGTTGTGCGTCTGGAGCAATCCGGGCCCCGTCAACGCCAGAACATAGAGCGACACTCCGAGACACACGACCAGCAGACCGCTGCGCGAACAACGCAGCGGATGCACCAGAAGTTCGTCACGACGAGACCAGATCAACCATGTGACGACGAACGGAACCAGAAGGGTGTGCCCCCAGTCACCGGGATCGGCGACGGCGAATCCGACTTGTGCCGAGAGAAAGGTCCAGAAAACAGTCGTGAACGCGGCCAGAAGCACCACCGAGACCAGGATGATCGTGCGTGATGAATGCACTCCGTCCGGTGGCGTGTTCGAAGGTGTGTCGGCCGTCATGCGCGGGTTCCGGAAGCGAGCATCAGGTGAAGATCTCCTGAACAACTCTTCCGGAGACATCGGTGAGTCTGAAATCACGACCGGCATTTCGATAGGTCAACTGCTCGTGATTGATGCCGAGGAGGGCGAGGATCGTCGCATGAAGGTCATGCACGTGAACCTTGTCCTCCTGAGCGTAGTAGCCGTATTCGTCGGTGGCCCCGTAGGAGAAACCGGGCTTGACCCCACCACCCGCCATCCACATCGTGAATCCATGTGGGTTGTGATCGCGACCGTTTCCGTCCTGCGCGGCCGGAGTTCGTCCGAACTCGCCGCCCCAGAGCACGAGGGTCTCGTCGAGCATGCCGCGGCGCTTGAGGTCCTTCAGCAATGCGGCGATGCCGGTATCCACCTCAGCCGCATTGTTTCGGTGGTCGTTTTCGAGGTTGCCGTGCTGGTCCCATTTGTAGGAATGCGTGCACTGGACGAAACGGACTCCGCGTTCACTGAAACGGCGTGCCAGCAGACATTGGCGGCCGAAATTCTCGGTGACGCTCTCGTCAAGTCCGTAGAGACGTCTGGTCTCGTCGCTCTCACCGGAGATGTCCAGCACCTCGGGTGCCACACCCTGCATCCGGAACGCCAGTTCGAAGGTCTCGATGCGGCCCTCGAGTGCGGTCGAGGCGGGATCGGGCGCCCGGCGATTGAGCTCACGAATGAACTCGATCTGTTCGCGTTGAATTCGGGCATCCCCCATCGCGGTCATGTGTTCGAAACGAGCCTTGTCGGCACGAATGCCGGCGTGACCGATGGCGGTTCCGTGGTAGGCCGCGGGGAGGAACGCCGATGAATAGTTGTTCACGCCGCCATGACCGAGCGTCGGTGTGATCGAGACGAACCCCGGGAGATCGCGATTCTCGGAACCGAGTCCGTAGGTGATCCAGGATCCCATCGAAGGCCTGACGAAATTCTCGGATCCGGTGTGGATCTTCAGAAGCGCGGCACCATGGGCCGGGTTCGAACCGTGCAGACTCTTGATGAAACAGAGGTCGTCGACGACCTTCGCGGTCTCGGGAAAGATCTCGCTGACCCAGGCACCGCTTTCTCCGTGCTGCTTCCACTTGTAGGGACTGCCCATCAGATTTCCGGTCTGCGCGAACTGGACGCGAGGCTTGGCGAAGGGAACCGGCTTTCCGTCATCCTTCTGAAGCTTCGGCTTGTAGTCGAAGGTGTCCACCTGAGAGGGACCACCATGCATGAAGAGGAAGATCACTCGCTTGGCACGTGGTTGGAAGTGCGGCACCCGGATGCCGAGTGGATTGGTGTCCGATGGGTCGAGCAGCAGAGGCCGGTCGCCTCGCGGACGCATGCCCATGGCTTCCTCGGCGAACAGCCCCGCCAGCGCGACGGAACCGAATCCCGCACAACAGCTCTTGAGCATGTCGCGCCGATTCACCGAATGTCTGATGCCGCAGAAACGTCCCATGTCACCAAGGGTACACCCGTAATCGGGGACTCGAAAGGATGGGGACGACAATCAAGGAGCAATGGCGCCTCCAGGGAACGATCAATCGAGATAGATGAACTCATTGGATGAAAGCAAGGCATGACACAAGGTCCGCCAGGCGTGCAGATCCGGGTCCATGGGCTCTGAATCCATTGAATTCTCGGGCCAGGTCACGGAACGTCCGGAAGGTGGCTCCGATCGGATCCGATCGAGAAAGGCGACCGCACCCGCGATCTGGGATGGATCGGGATGTCGCGCGAAACACGTCAGATACAGATGGGTGATGCGCGCCTCATCGTTCGACGTCTCATCGGCGAGAAGCGTTCGAGCGAGGTCTTCGGCCTGAGCGAGCACCAATGGACTGTTCATCATGAAAAGAGCCTGCTGCGCCACCATGGTGCTGGGGCGGGCATCCACCGTCACGCTTGAATCCGGATAA
>NYVB01000187.1 GCA_002684315.1 Planctomycetaceae bacterium
CTCGACAAGATCGATTACGGAATCTGCGCCCTCTTCTTCATGGACTTCATCCGTTCACTCATTCGTGAAAAGAGAACGTGGCGGTACCTCTACACCTGGGGCTGGCTCGACCTGCTGTCGTCGATTCCAGTCATTCCGGCATTCAGATATCTCAGGTTCGCACGAATACTCAGAGTGCTGAGGATCATTCGATCACTGAAGATGCTCGTGAAGGTGATCAAGCGGGACCGGCCGGCAGCCATCTTCGCACTCATCATCTTCTCGGGAATCATTCTGTTCAGCATGATCTGCGTCGGCGTCCTCAGCTACGAGGCGGACGCACCCGGCGCCACGATCAAGACCGCGGACGACGTTCTGTGGTGGGCCATCGTGACCTGTTCCACCGTCGGCTACGGTGATGAATACCCCGTCACGGAACAAGGGCGAACACTGGCGGCGCTGCTGATGGTGATCGGCATCGGCGCATTCGCGACCGCGACCACGGCACTGGGCGTCTTCTTCAAACGAATACAACCGAACGCCGCCCAGCAGACGCAGCAGGACAATGCCACGGCGACCCTTGAATCGATCGAATCTCGTCTGTCACGAATCGAATCGATGCTATCGGAGCGCGACACACGAGCGGATGATCGAAAGTCCTCGTGAACTCTTCGGCGCCTGAACCAGCAGCCAGGCGTTCACAGCGGCAGGGCACCATGATGCGTGACATGTCTCTTCACCGGGGGCACACTGCAGAATCCCAGCAGAAGGCGATCATCAGTTCGGCGGGAACGGCTCAGGAGCCCAGGATCTTTCGCTTCGCTCGACGCACCAATCGAGAGATCTTCTCGGCAGGCATCAGGACGCTGCCCTTGAGCTTCTCATCAGGGCGAGCCTTGAAGATCGTGGAGTGCGCGTTGCCCTCCCACCATTCGGGCTCGTCCGTGGTGTAGTAGTAGCCGGCGAAGGAACGACGTGCCATCGACTCCGGGCACTTCACCGCGGTGACGCCGTGATAGCTGATCTCGTTCGTTTCGAAGACCACACAACGATTGAAGACCGGCGTGAAGGAATGAACGCAGTTCTTGACGTTCGAATCCCAGAGCTCGATGTTGCCGCCCCAGTCGTCCTGCCAGTCCTTGTTGAAGTAGATCAGAATGTTCATTCGCCGGAAGAGCTTGCGCTCCTTGACGTAGTTGAAGTCGACATGGACATCAAGATGGCCGCGAGGACCGGTCTGGTGGATGCCGCCACCCACAAGTTCCGGATCCGACAGGATGTTCGGAATGTCGAAGACATTCGCCAGAAGGTCGCAGAAGCCATCCGATTGAAGCATTTCGTGAAGCTTGAGCAAGGGCGGCTTGAAACTGGTGGCGTCGGTCACCTGATACTTGTTCTGCTCGTTGACCGTAGCTGCGGTGTTCTTACCCAGAGCCTTCGCTTCCTCGAAAGACGGGAAACAATCATGCACTTCGTTGGCGAATGACTCGTCCAGGAAGTTGTCGATCATGAAGTTCTTGACCGGTTTCGCGACCTGAACCTGCGCTCTGAGCGCTTCTTGATCGATTGGATTGATACCGTTGAATTGCAGGGTGGATGTCGTCATTTCGAAAGGTGTCCCTGTCAGAGAAAGAAATGGGATTTTCAATGGAACGAGATGCTGGTGGGATTGCGAGATTAGAGGCAAACGTGGTTGAAACACCAATCAATTCAAGAAGGGACGTTTTTTAAGGAAAAATGTGAGAGCCCTCGTTCATTCGTGTTCGTTACCGGATGCACCGCACAGCAGGGAGTGGTCTCAGAAACATCCGAAATGCTCGAAGTACGGCTGCCGGCAGAATGGACTTGTCGAGAATCAGCACTCGAAAGCACGCGTCGCCCAGACAGGTGAGAATTCGAGCGTGATTTTAATGAGACCGCCGGAAGACCACCAGCTACCATTGAGAATCTTCACCACCAACCAACGGGATCCGAATACATGACATACAGACACGCAGTTTTGAACCTCGTCGTCGCGTCCTTGCTTCTGTTCACTGCTGACGCCTCGGCGCAAGAAGCACAGGAGCGCCCCCGTTCGGAGGGGATGAGCTGTTTTTTCGCGGGACACAGTTTCTTCTGCCCGGTGGCATTGAGCTTCGACCGAATCGCCAAGAACAATGAATTCCCGGAACATGACTTGAAGCTCGTCTTTCGAGGAGGCCAGGCCGGCACTGCCGGAGCACTGTGGACCGCTCCAAAGGCACGCAAGCAGATTGAAGCGGTCCTCGCCACAGGAAACGTCGAACTCTTCGGACTCACCCCGGGTCTTTCAGACAACGAAGAGACTTTTCAGCGCTGGTTCGATCTTGCACTCGAACACAACCCGAAGACGCGATTCTTCATTGGGACGCCCTGGGCGATGGGCGGAGCGGGCATGGACACCGCCATGTTCGACAAGATCATCACTGGCTACGCGGAAAGATGCGCCGAAGTGGTCGAGAAACTTCGCGCGATGTACCCGAATACTCAAATCGACTTTCTCGCCTACGGAAAGATGGCGACTGCGATGAAGAAACGGTTTGAAACCGAGTCACTACCCGGCATCGAAGTGATGGTCGGAAAAGGAAAAGGTGCGTTCTTCGTCGACCGGAATCCCGGACATGCCGGTCCGATGCTTCTCGACCTGTGTGCATTGACGTGGCTGAACGAGCTCTATGGTGCGGATCTGGACTCACTCACGTATTCGAAGAATGAAGCGAGCGTGCCTGCGATGATCGAGGAAGTCATGGCCTTCAACGCACCCTTTCGCCCCGTGCCCAGCTCCAAGAACAAGGCGGAGAATCCGGCTCCCGAGAACGTTCCCACCGGATGAAAACAGGCGCCCAGTCCCAGTGACTCGGAAAAAAACGAAGTCCGTTGGCATGAAAGGGACAGAAAAAACCCCCGAGCAATGCCATCACGCGACTTTTTGAAAATGGAATGAAACGGATCCAGTGGGCTGTGATTCTCGTTCTCAACGTCTGGGAACCGCTCCAGCCCGGGCTTCGTATGGATGTCCGCAAGAGAATAAAGAGATGGGGCTCTCTAAGGAATTCAATATGAAAATGGAATTGAAACGATCACTTTCGTGGGCGGTGGCTGTGTCAGTACCCGCGCTGTGTTCGAGCTTTGTGCATGGACAGCACTCGATCGACTATCAAAGAACGGCAGAATGGGACGGTGGGTACAACGCGGACATCATCCTGAAAGTGGATCCGAACGGTTCAACACTGGACAACTGGACGCTCTCCTGGATGGGCGCTCCGAACATCGAGTACTTCTGGAACTGCACCTACTCACTGGATGGAGATCGGAAACTTTTCGACAACGTCTCCTACAATCAGACCATTCAACCGGGAAGCTCCGTCACGCTTGGCTTCACCGGCGCAGGAGACTGGCCACCGGCACCGATGGATGCCCGCATCAATGGCGAACTCATCATGGTGATGATCGAAGGCGAGATGCTGGACCACGATGACCACAGCGGGCATTGCATGGGCGACATGGATGCGAACGGCAGGGTCGACGGTCAGGACCTGGCCATGATTCTCTCGGCGTGGAACACATCGAACGAAATGGCCGACCTCGACGATTCAAATCTCGTCGATGGCGGGGATCTCACACTCGCCTTGAGCATGTGGGGCGAGTGTCCGCATGACGATGACCATGGTGATGGTGACGACCATGGAGATGGAGATGGAGATGGACACGGTGGTGGCGATGGACACGACGATCCGTGCATGGGCGAGTTCATCACGATCACGTGCTGGGGTGATTTCCACGACTCGAATCACAACTCCCATGATGATGAAATGGTCGGTGGCCGAACGCCCATCACGACCGAAGCGATGATCACCTACAACAGCCTTCGTGCATTCTTAGACCTTTCGCCAGTCGACATCGAGGAGGTCGGACAATGGGCATTCGACGAAGCATTGACCAACAACACCGAGGCCTGGGGTGGTGACATCATGGGCGTGGGTCTGTACTACGCCATGCAAGGCGCGAAAGTCGGTTGGATCACTGACGACGCCTATGACCCTCAGATCCTGGCTGACATCCAACGCACGGCACGTCTGGTCGAGGATGAAGTCGAGATGACCGCGTTGGTCATGGAAATGGTCCGTCAATTCGGTCACGAAGGCTACGGTGACTACCTCGAACAGAACGCGATGGTCGAGACATTCATCAACACCCTCAAGATGGAACCGCACTACGGGGGCTGGATGCACGGCAGAACCCATGGGTACCGATCCATCGAGGGTGTCGCCATCAACCATGACATCAACCATCTCACCGTCCTCAGTTGGGATCAGATGGAGCCGTTCATGAACGACACGTTCGACTGGCCGCAGTGGCCCGCCTTGGACGTCTCCGACTCGGGCGTGATCGAGTACTTCCAGAGCATGGTCGTTCTGGGAGATCCCGTGGGTGACAACATGTAAAAGATGATTTCATCTGGATTGAACAAGAAGGCCCTGCGCAAAGCGCAGGGCCTTCTCAATACCATCCAAATCAGACAACCAAGTGGTCGAATCATCGCTTGAGGAATCCAGAGAATCCCCCGGGGCCGAATCGGGAAGTCGGTGCTCCCGACAGGGCGAAATACGGCACGATCGAGCTCGACCCGTTGGCATGGCATCGAGACTCTGAAATCAAGTGGGTACGTCTCAAAAAAAGGGAGCTCATCAATCCAGAGCCGCATTTGGAATGAATCTCCAGTCGCAGGAGGCCACTTCAGACAGCCGCCCCCGGCAGATCAGGCAGCCTGAAGGCTGCATTCCCTCGAAAAGTTCAACTCATCACATATGCATGGGTTTTTCTGAACTATCCTTGGTGTGGTACCAAACTCAAATACAAGAGCCCAAACATGACAAGATCCACCGCTTTGACTGCCGCTCTCATTGTCGGGTCGTTCATGACGACGACCGCTGACGCCCAAAATATCGACTTCAACCACGATGGTCTGACACGGCAGTATCGAATCCACATTCCTCCGCAGGTCTCGGAATCGACTGCATTGGTTTTCGTGCTCCATGGGTACGGCGGAGGCAACAATGACATGCAGAACAATTACGGTTGGACCCAGCTTGCCAATCAGCATGGCTTCGTCGTCGCTTTTCCAAACGGCACTCGAGATCCGGACAACCAACGCTTCTGGGATGTCGATTACGACTTTCACCAGGGCATCGATGTAGATGACGACGGCTTCCTGAGGGAGCTCGCACTGTATCTGCAGACTGAACATGACCTCGATCCGGATCGGACCTTCGTGACCGGCTTTTCAAATGGTGCAGAAATGTGCTTCCAACTCGCCTGCAGAGAATCGGAGACATTCATGGCCACGGCACCGATCATCGGAATGATGCTCGACACCCTGTTCACGAATTGCAACCCCACGATCGTACGACCGATGCTCTCCATGAACGGAACCGCGGACGGCGTGACATGGTTCGGCGGAGACATGGGTAACGCGGGCGGCTGGGGTGCCTATCGTCCCATTCAAGAGACAATGGACTTCTGGGGCGACAAGATGCAGTCGCAGAGCATCACCAGCACCGACCTTCCAGACCTCGACCCTTCAGACGGCAGCACTGTTCGACTGGATGTCTATTCCTCATTCTTCAACACCTTGAAACTGAGGTACTACCTGGTCCTCAATGGCGGGCATGACTGGCCGGGTAACTCAGGAAACAGGGACATCAACGCGACCAACGAAGTCTGGAACTTCTTTTCCGAGATCAACGCTCCGGTGCCCAATCCGGCGGACATCACCAACGACGGCAGTGTCAATGGCAGCGATCTGGCACTCGTTCTCGCCTATTGGGGTACCAACAACCCACTGGCGGACATCAATAACGATGGAATCGTGAATGCGGAAGACATCACGTACATCCTCGGATCATGGACTTCCTGACAGAGCCGCAAGACGAACAGAACCAATGAAGAAACCGGAACTGTTGCAGTTCCGGTTTCTTCATATGCATGTCATTCACTTCGCTCTTCAGCTGGTCCAGAACGCCAGAATCACAGTCAGATCGGCACCACCGACCAGGCCGTCGTCATTCACGTCCGCACCACTGTGTGCAGTCCCCCAATAAGCCAGTACCTGAGCGATGTCGATGCCATTCACCAGACCGTCACCATTGACGTCACCGGGAAGCGATTCATCAACGCAATCGATCAGGCCATCGAGAGCATGTTGTGAGACGAACTCCCAGATCGCAGAGACCGCGAAGGATGGAACGTCGTGCCCACCGCCATCGCGTCGAAAATGCTGCACGGCATGACATCCTTCTGCCGCTGCCCAGGTGTATCGCGTCACACCTCCACCCAGGGAAACACTTTCCGGTGTCGACTCTGCCTGATTCTTCTCGACCCAGTATGCGTGTTGTACGGCTGCGGAAGGAACCCAGCCACCGTCGTACGGTGCATAGAAGTCTTCGGTGCCGAGGATGTGACAGATCGCGGTGGGTTGTGCCGGGTCGCAGGCCTCGAAGGTCCAGGGATAGCAGCTTGCTGCGACCGGGGCGATCGCGGCGATTTCATCACTCTTGACGCAGGCGAGATCCCAGACGTAGCTGGCGCCCATCGAATACCCACCGGCATAGATTCGAGTCCGATCGGCGTTGTAGGTCTTGGCCAGGTCGTCGATCACCGCACTCGTGTAGGCGAGATCGATTTCGTAGTTCCCATTCGTGTAGCCACCCGGCTCTTCGTATCCCCAGCAGGTGCATGACTCGAGCACGTCGGGATACGCCTGCGGGTAGACGGCGATGAAACGCTCCAGATCCGCCAGCGCTCGAAAATCCGCTTCGAAGTTGAGCGCCTCACTGGCGGTCCCACCGCCTCCGTGATGCCACATCATAACGGGCATGTTTTCAGATGCCTCGAAGTTGGAGGGCAGATAGATCAGGTACTCACGATTGAGTTCGCCGACAACAATGTTGCGCGTGAATTGTTGCTGGGAAAATGCCGGATTTGCGGCAGAAATCATGGTTGTGAGGAGGATCGCGATATGAGTACGAGACATGATGATTCCTCTTGAGAGCAGTAAACATGAAGAAGGTCGGGTCTGAAATTGAAGGGATCCGATGAATTATCCCAACGGCGAAGTAGGCTGTCTATTGAAATCGGACAACATTTGAGTGAATCATTCAATCGAAACGATCGAACCAGGATTCAAACGCTGTTTGGATGCCGAGGAGAACTTCATGCCGAGCCCCCAACGCCTGCTTCTGATCATGATTTCACTTTGTCCACTGGCATCGCTTCCTCAAGCGGGAGTCGGCGGGCCGATTGACAATCCCAAGTACGGTCTCGTGACGACCCACGGACCTGACTCCACGGCGGGAGGTTGGATGATCAACCTCGGTATCACTGGAATTCGCGTGCGATTGGAACCCGACGCGCCTGAAGTTCTGAGCGTCGGCCACGTCTTCCCGGACTCCCCCGCTTCGGGACGACTCGAAATCGGAGACATCATCACCGGAACCGGCTCTCAAATGAACTTTTCCACGGCACACAAGTTCGGCTATGGGATGGACAAGTTCGGTTACGAGGGTCCGCTGATGGAGTTCTCCGAAACCCTCGAAGCATGCCAGGGAGTTGATGGCACGGGGCGCATGCGAATTCATTTCATAAGAGACGGTGAGGTGAAACAGGTGATGCTCGAAATCGGCAAGGCCTACGGAAACTTCTCGAAGAGCTACCCGTTCGAATGCAAGAAGACGGACAGGATCCTCGCCGAACTCCTTCCGTACATCGCGAAACGGCAGTTGGAGAATGGCACTTGGGGTGATCGACAGCACATCAATGCATTCGCCGCCCTTGCTTTGCTGGCAAGCGGAGATGAGCGCTACCGTGACCACACCCGCAAGGCCGCCCGGGCTTTCGCGGCAAGGACGTCAGACGTGATCGACTACACCAATTACGACTGCTGGACCCATTCCCTGTATGGAATCTATCTCGGGGAGTACTACCTCGCCACACGTGAGGAATGGGTCCTTTCCGAACTCGAAGAGATCAACCGCTGGCTTCCCAGGTCCCAGATGGGCAACGGTGGATGGGGTCACAGACCGGCCGAACGTCCGGGAGGCAACGGCTACGGAGCGATCAACATCCTTGCCATGCAATGCAAGATGGCCTGGGCCCTGATCGAAAGATGCGGGTTGCAGATCGATGAAGAAGGCTTCACTTCAGCCCATCGATTCGCGAAACGCGGAACAAACGCACTCGGCTACGTCTGGTACGCCGACAGTCTGGGTGGGGATGGCTATGCCGACATGGGACGCACCGGCGCAGCATCCATCGCACATGGACTGGCTGCGGAACGACCGGGCTATTCCGAGTATGCACTCAGATCCGCACGGTGCATCGGGGCGAATCCGGACACGTTCTGCGACACGCATGGCTCACCGATACTGGGAATGGGATGGACCGCCCTGGGAGCAGCCATCGACCAGGAGTCCTTCAGAAGGATGATGGATGAGAATCGCTGGTGGTTCAGCCTCGCTCAGTGCAACGACGGTACGTTCTACTACCAACCGAATCGGGACAACAACCCACAGGACTACGAAGCCGCTCCAAGACTTTCCGCAAGTGCGGTGACGGCACTGATCCTTTGCATGAAAGACCGCAAGCTGGCGATGATGAATCTCGATGTCGGCTCATCCGAATCGGCTTCCGTAGAATGACCGCCAACCGAATTCACCCGCAACCAGGACGTCGAAGAAGAGAAACACCATGAATCGATACTTGCTGAAAAAATGCCCGCTCATCAAGGCATCCATTCTTCTCTTCGCCCTCACGTCACCAGCATTCGGTGAAGAGCTCAACCCCGAGATGGCGAACGAAATCATCGCGATCCAGGAGAACTTGATCGAAGACGATGTCACGGGCAGCAACATCACCATCGTGTGGCAGGATGGGAAGGAGATTCATCGCTCCATTCGCAATTCAGACCGCCCGGGTGATCGAGACATCACGGATGAGACGCTCTTTCCGATCTGGTCGATGTCGAAACCGATCACCATCGTCGCCATGCTGACCTTGCACGAACAAGGACTTTTCAAATGGGAAGACCCGGTGTCGAAGTACATCCCCTGCTTCGCAGAACTGACCGTGAAGGAGGGCGACACCCTGCGCCCTGCGAAGACCCCACTCAGAATCATCGATCTGATGACACATCGATCCGGGTTCGGGTACTTCAGCTGGGACGGTCTCCCACCCCTCCATGATGAACCTCACACGCTGCAGACCACGCATGCGAATCTTCAGGAGTTCTGTGAAGTCGCCGCGGACCATCCACTGGAATTCGACCCCGGAACCCGGTACCTCTATGGAATCAACCAAGCCATTCTCGGCCGCCTGGTCGAAGTCCTCTCCGGCAAGGCATTCGCCGAGTACCTCGAGACCGCGCTCTTCGAGCCACTGGGCATGACGGAGACGAGTTTCATTCTGGACGAAAAAAGACGAGCACGCTTCCAGCCGCTTTGGATCAATGCCGGAAATCTCAAGGGGTACACCCATCTGCTCGATGAGCTGAACTACGACCCTGACAGTACCGCTCATTTCGGGGGCGAAGGTCTGGTCTCGTGCCCCGCCGACTATGCCCGGTTCTGTGAGATGCTGGCCAACGACGGTGTCTTTCGTGGCACGCGTGTCATCTCCGAAGACAGTATCAAGGCGATGACCACCACCCACAGTCAGGACATCTTTCCCGACATGATGCACGGAATGGACATGGGATTCAGTGTGTTCATTCTCAAGGATCCGTCATCCGAAGGTTCGATGGCTCCGCCAGGAACCTACGGCTGGTCGGGCTACCACAACACCCATTTCTGGATCGATCCGACGAATGACGTCTTCGCCGTCTTCATGACGCGAGCACGTGAATTCAATGACGAGATTCCGGTGAGACTGCGCAAGGCCGTCTACGGCGAACAAACAGACTGAGACGCTGCTTCGAGTTGCTGGGAGTTTGATGAGAACACTCGTTCAATGCATCACTGAATGAGACGACAAAGTGTTCTAAATGGAGGCGATTCATACATGAACAATTGAAACAGTTGTTCATTTGCTATTCTTGGACCACAGAGGGAGTACCGAGATGCCACGAACGTTCCGCCGACTTTTCATCATTGCCGCGATTCTGATGAGCATGCTCTGGACGAGCCGGGCCGAGGCTCAGGGGGATTCATGTGGTGATGGGTTCTGTGATTGGCCCCGCGAGGACGAGTTGAGCTGTCCGATCGACTGCGCCGGAATCTGCGGTGATCGCATCTGCAACCCCGAGACCGAAGATGAATGGAGCTGCCCGGAAGATTGCGGATACTGCGGGGATGGATACTGCGCGGAGACGGAAGACGAGTGGAGCTGCCCAGAAGATTGCGGGTATTGCGGAGACGGGCTCTGCTTCGGAGGCCTGGAGGATCCGGAGGACTGCTACGTGGACTGCGGCACCTGCGGAGACGGCATCTGCAGCTTCGATTTCGAGGATGACTTGAGCTGCTACGAGGACTGCGGCTATTGCGGGGATGGGTTGTGCAACTGGGACTACGAGGGACAATCGACCTGCTACGTTGATTGCGGCTCACCCTGCGGAGATGGCATCTGCTGGTTCAATGAAACGGAAGACACCTGCCCCGAAGACTGCGCCGTCTGTGGTGATGGCTACTGTGCCCAGGATGAAGAATTCTTCTGTCCCGAGGACTGCATCGTCTGCGGGGATGGAATCTGTGACTTCGATGAGGAGGTCTTCTGTCCCGAAGACTGCACGGTCTGCGGTGACGGAATCTGTGATTTCGAAGAGGACGCCTCGACATGCCCGAGCGACTGCCTCGAGAAGGTGCCGTGTCCGGGCGACTTCAATGACGACCGCATCGTGAACGGAAACGACATTGCCGTGCTTCTTTCACAATGGGGCGGCGCAGGTGATGCCGACCTCGATGGCGATCACATCATCGGCGGGTCCGACCTGACGATCATTCTTGCGAGTTGGGGCGAGTGCCCTAAATCGCCTTAAAAAAAACATTTGAAGAACCCTCCACCAAAAAGTGAAGTACTTTAAATTCGAGCTTTGAGAGCGAGCGTTCTCGAAGCCACCGTGGTCACGACCACACACTCATTGGGGCCAAACAGTCAGGGGCAGCACCACCATTGAAACGTGGTGCTTACTTCGACCGGAAGGTCTGTCAATGAAACCACCACACCACAGCTGTCTCATGTCAATGTGTCTCATTCTGGGAGGAATAGGCACTGCGACCTACGGAGATGTCGTCGAGCAGATTTCGACCAATAGAGGTTCCGTCAACCTGTATCTCCCTGATTCGTTCGACGAAAGCCAGGAATTGCCTCTGGTCGTCTCCCTCCACGGGTACACCAGCAACAGCAATGAACATGAAAACTACTTCAGACTTCGCAACGAGGTCGATGAGATGGGGTTCATACTGTGCATTCCGAATGGAACCCAGAACTTTCTGGGTTCGACATTCTGGAATGCGACGGACGCATGCTGCAACTTCACATTCAAAGGCGTGGATGACTCGGGATTTCTGAGAAATCTCATCGAAACGATCATTTCAGAATATGACGTCGACCTTGGGAGCATTCATGTTCTGGGCCATTCGAATGGCGGTTTCATGTCTCACAGAATGGGCTGTGATCATGCGGACCTGATTGCCTCGATCGCCAGCCTCGCCGGTGCGACGTTTCTCAACACCAACTCCTGCCAACCGGATCGAAGCATTCATGCACTTCAGATACATGGCGATCAGGATGATGTGATCGCCTACAACGGTGGTTGCATCGGAAACTGCTATCCAGGTGCGGAATTGACCGCGGAGATCTGGGCCGAGAAGAACGGATGCGACAGCACATCGCTGCCCGGCGATTCATTGAATCTCGTCAACGGCATCTCAGGAGACGAAACCATCGTGCAGCGCTACGTCAAGGAATGCGACGAAGGCGGTTCCAGCGAACTCTGGAGAGTTCAAGGAGGCAACCACGGCCCGTCCTTCAACGCGAACTTCAGAAGAGAAATGCTTGACTGGCTCCTCACTCATCGCAGAGACATGGAACCTTCATGCATCGGTGATTTCAATGGCGACAGACTCGTCGATGGCTCCGACCTGAGCACCCTGCTCTCAAGTTGGGGAACGCAGGGAGAGGGGGATGTCAATGACGATGGGCAGGTCGACGGCGAGGATCTCGCCATCATCCTCACGAAATGGGGTGGATGCTGATGAAGACCGGCTCACTCACGCATCGCGATGTTCACTCAGCTGCGACGACGGCCTCTCCGCAGTAACAGGAAGCAGGCGGCATGACATCGGCACTCCTCCAGGCTTGACGAAAGGCCTTGTCGGTGTGTGCCGCCTCCGAGGAACGCCCCTGACCGACCAGGGAATCACGAAGTCCGAGCAGCGCCCAGCCGTTGGCGGGAAAGATCTCGAGATCACGCAGGTACACGGCTTCGGCTTCCTTGTATCGACCTTCGATGTTCAAGAGCGCACCGTAGGCATGCCGAGCGGGCATCATCCAGGGAGCCGGTTCGGCATAGACGAAGGTCTCCTCGAGTTCGACGGCATTCTTGAGCAGTTCGAGACCGCGGTCACGATCTCCGGCCTTGAAGGCGATTTCACCTTCGAGCACCAATCGCGCGATGGGCATGATTTCGATCGCGGGTTGGTTGCCGAGCCAGAGTTCCTTGCCAGCGAAAGTCTTCACGACCTCGTCGAACGCCGCAAGCTCCTCGTTGGCCTTCCCGATACGACCCGTGTTCGCATAGGAGACTCCGCGTGCGTAGTGACGCATCGCCTGATTGATCACGGCCCATTCGGGCGCCTCGGGTTCATCGAGAATCACGTCCCACATGCCGAATCGAACGAGAACGTGCCAGACACAGGCGCCGACCCCATCACTGAACATCGAAAGCGCTTGCATGATCGGAGGGGGCACTTCCTCCCAGATCGCACGTGCGGCTGAAAGCGCTTCGCGACGTCGCCCCTGAAAAGTCGAGGCGAAGGCGAGAAAATGACGGTTGTGCGCCATGTAGAATCGATACTCGCCGGCATTGGGATCACCTTCGAACCAGGCGTCGTCGAGCGCGGCGGCGCGGCGGTTGCACTCCGCAGAGTCGTCATAGCGACCAGTCTGCATCCAGATGTGCGACGGCATGTGCACGAGGTGCCCGGATGCGGGGATGAGATCTCCAAGCCGATCGGCCGCAGGCTCCGCAAGCTCGGGCCAGGGCGAGGATTCCATGGTGTGGATGTAAAGATGATTGGCCATGGGGTGATTGGGATGTCGCTCCATGACACTTTCGAGAATCTCACGGAACGCCTCTGTTCGATCGACCGGCTCACCTTCGAGTGTCCAGTAGTTCCAGGGCTGGAGACAGATCATCGACTCCGCCGTCCAGCATTCGACATCGGGGTCCATCGGGTAGGCGGCCATGACCTTTTCCATGGCTTCGAAATAGGCCTGATTCTGTTCGGTGAGATCCTTCGGAGCGGGATAGGTGTACCTGCTGACGAGTGCCTCGATCAAGGCACGGTTCGCACCGCTCTCCCGCTCTCTGAACTCGAACGCCTTCTGGGACGCGGCATAGGACCACTGGTCCTTCGGAGGCATGATCATGTCGTTGTTCTGGTTCGGCCCCGATGCGTACCCGATCCCCCACCATGCCATGGCGAATTCCGGATCCAACACCGTTGCTTCACGGAAGGAGGCGATCGCACCATCGAAGTTGTAGCCGTTCATCAACGCCAGGCCCTGATCGAACCACCGGCGCGCTTCTTCGGAGTCGGTGACGACGACTCGACGATGATCTCCAAGACGCTCGAGGATCATGGGCGGCGTCGGTGATGCCGGAGCGGGAATCGAGGGGGGATCAAGCAAGGTGCAAGCGAGGAGTGCGAGAAGGAACATGATTTCTCCTGAACATTTGAAACTTAACGAGGAAGGCGAATCGGGCCATGGAGCGGAGAGGAGAGGTGAGGTCAGGAGTCTTCGTTGAATCGACCGGTGATGACCTCGACTCTTTGAGCCGGAGCTTCGTTCTCACCTTTTCGGACCGTGAACAGCTGCCCATTCAGATCGAGCGTGATGACCGCGGCATCGGCATTCAGTCGTCGGCCGCTGATGCGAACGGGGCCGAGATCGACACCGCCATTCTGAAGGGCGACATCTCGTACATGCTCCACTCCGTTCGTGAAGAATCGCAGACTCAAGTCTCCTTCAGTTGCCTTCTGAGTCCAGAAGAGCCCATCGGCCTGCCCGTTGGAAACAGGAATCACCCGACCGACCAGCGCGCCGGAGTCGTAGCGTGAAACGAAGGCCTCTGCGACACCCGATGCATTGCTGGTGAAGGCGATCATCTTTCCATCAGGGCTCAACGATGCGTTGGCGTTGAACGCATTTCCGCCAAGCAGCAGACGTGGGCTTGCATCAGGATCAAGCGAACGCTGATAGAGCGCCTGAGTCTCCTGCATGTTGTTCCGAAGTCCGTAGATGAGATCACCGCTTGCAGGGTGAAAGTCGTATGGAAAGAAGTTGTGGATCTCATCGGTTTCAAGAACGATCGGCTCTGCGCCGGATGTCGGCTCGAAGACGACGAGATCGCTGCGCTGAGTGGGATGCGTCGTGTTGATCTGAGCCGCGGCAATCGAACCGTCACGGGACAGAATGCCTGCGAAAATGTCACGATCGGGAAACGACAGAATTCGCCTCAGACGAGGTGGATCGACCGTTCCAGCCCAGATGTCCCACATCGCATTGGTGTCGTTGGTGTTGGTCATGAGGATCCGATCACCTCGCGCACTGACCGCGATGCTGTCCTCGAAAGCACGTTCAGGAATCCCCAGAACGACCGGGGTTCCATTCAGGGGATGCCTCCAGAGGGATCGCTTGCCTCCCTGCAGACCGCCGGGGAGGTGAACCAACGTGCCATTGGAGGCCAGATCGAACTTTCCCGAACTCCAACTGTTGAGCGTCCTCAGCCCGGTGAATACCGGAGAGACATCGCCCGTCATGCTCCGATCGACGGGATCGTATCCAGCCCGATAGAGGGTCGCGCCCTTGGTGAAGAGGACCATCGAGTCGTGCACAATATCGGCATAGGGACTGCCTTCGACGATCACTCCACCGGTTCCGGTGGTGGCGTCGATCCAGACCACGTCCTGGATGAAACCGCGTTCGTCGTAGTAGGAGACGCTTGCGAGAATGAGTCCTTCACCGAGAGACGAGATCACTTCATTGGGAAGAAGCTCCTTCGACCTGAAGTCGAGAGCGACCTTCGAAAGCTCGTCACCGTTCTTGGAATCGATTTGAATGACTTCATGAGGCTTGTCGGTGATGAACGTCAGCGCACCGTCCTTCCCCCAGGAAAAGCCTCGATTGCCGCGGCCGAGTTCGATCTGCTCCATGCGCCCGATGTATCCCAGGGGAATGGTTCCGATCGCGACCGCCGGGAGATCAGTGCCGAGTTCCAACCGCATCAACTTCGCAGGGAGCTTGGAATCCTCTGGCAGAGTGACGAAGATATAGGCGAGACCGTCGGGCGAGAAACGGCCGCAGACGATCCGTTGCGAGTTCTCGACCAACTTGGTCTCGAAGGAATCCATGTCGCGAAGATGCAGATGGAAGCGGTCACCGGGCACGTAATCCTCGATGGCACGGTCCTCGGAGATGTTCTTCTGGGTGATGAGCGCCAGTCGCGTGGCATCAGGCGAGATTCTGGACGTGAGGATCTCGTATCCGGACGGACCGGTGATCGAGAACGATCGCGGCGTGTTCTCGACGGGCGCGGACGCGACGCCACCCATGCCACCCTTCTCTCCAATTTCCATGAAGAACATGCCCACTCCGAAACCGAAGAGGAGTGCGACCGCAACGAGCAATGAAATGAGGACGAAGGCCTTTCCCCCGATGCCCTGTGACTCGATCGGAATGGAAGACGATTCCGGGGCAGTCGCGGTTGATGGCGGGGCGCGCAGCTCGTCCCGCAGGATTTCGAGCTCGTTTCGCACATCGATCGCGGTCTGCCAGCGCCGATCAGGCGCCTTGACCAGGCAGCGCCGGATCAGCCGCTCCAGTTCCGGCGGAAGAGCCTCGTTGTGCTCGCCGATGGGACGCGGTTCGTCCTTGATGATGCTCGACAATTTGGAGACGGTCGATTCACCTGGAAACGGCGTGGTTCCAGTGGCCATTTCGTAGAGGATCACGCCGAGCGAGAAGACATCGGTGGTGGGACTGGTCTCGAAACCCTGAGCCTGTTCCGGAGCCATGTAATGAATGGTTCCGATGATTCGTCCCTCGACCGTCATGTCCATGCTGGCCGTCGCACCTGTTCCATCGTCCGCATCTTCGAAGAGGGTGGTGGCGAGCTTGGCAAGACCGAAATCAAGGACCGTCGCCTGGCCGCCATCATCCAGAATGATGTTGTCGGGTTTCACGTCACGATGGGCGATCCCACGGTGGTGTGCCGCGGCAAGGGCATCGGCGACGGGAATCATGATCTCGAGGATGCGGGAGACCGACATGGCGCCCTCGGAACGCATGACTTCGCCCAGCGTCCTGCCCGAGACGAGCTCCATTGTGAAGAAGGTGTCCTCGCCGATCGTTTCGAAGGAATGAATCGTGACGATGCCAGGATGCTTGAGCGCGGCCAATGCCTTGGCCTCGCGCTCGAAACGAGCACGCCGCTCCGGATCCCTGACCACTTCGGGACGAAGAATCTTCAGAGCGACCTTGCGACCGAGTCTTGGATCGACTGCTTCATACACGACGCCCATTCCACCACGACCGACAAGGCGCTCCAGCCGATACGGTCCCAGTTCAGAACCGGAACGATCATCATCTTTATCCATGAAAAAGCCTCCGGGCGTTTGGTGAATGCCCAATGTATCAGCATGGACAGACAGGAACCAAACGAGCAGCCGAAACCACTCAATGACATGCTTCCCGAAAGAGCATCGTCATTGCTGCCAAATGACCGGCAACGTCAGCAAGAGCGGAATTTCCGCTGACATGTCAGATCCCATGGGATGCGCTGTCTTGACCTCAGACCGCGGATACCGCCCCACTTCTCATCGATGGAACCGAGTTTCAATGACAGGCATCGAAGGAGATGATGAGGCGCAGGGACCCCACTCCTGCAGAAGAAATGAGAAGTCATCCAGGCCGACCGCACCGTCTTGATTGAGATCGGCGGCACACGCCACCGATCCATCACCGACGCAGGCCTCACCCATGACACCATGAAGCAGGATCATGTCACGTTCATCGACGGTGTCATCACCGTTCAGGTCAGCCCGGTTGCAGGGCGGGCACAGATCGCGAAGGGTCATGACCTCGGTGGCCCCGGCCGCGACCAGTCGATGACCGTCGACATCCTGTGGGCAGGTCGCGGCGTACAGTCGATTGGAAAACGGTGGACCTGGCCTCCGTTCGCCACACTCGCCCCAGGCGAAGATGCGCCCATCCGCGGCACGGGCGATGGAATAGAGAGTTCCCGCCTCGACCGAGACGATTGGAGGCAGATCGTCGGGAATCTCGATCTGTGCTCGTGCGTTGGAGCCCCAGCCGATGACGTCGCCATTCGCGTCGACTGCGAGGGAGTGAAACCCCCCCGCGCAGATCGAACGGATCCCGTGAAGGTGCGCGGGAATCTGGATCTGGCCGAACGCGTCACTTCCCCAGCCAACCACGGTGCCGTTCCCACGAAGCGCCAGTGAATGGTCGTTGCCTGCGGCAATCGCGATGACGTCATCCAGATCGACAGGGACCGAACAGGCTCCGGAATCGTTCCTGCCCCAGGCTGAGACGGTGCCATCCGAATGCAGGGCCAGAACATGGTGCGCACCCGCGCGTACCGCGTGCACATCCTCGAGTCCGAAAGGGACGTCGCATTGTCCGTGGTCGTTGCGGCCCCAGGCAAGGACGGTGCCGTCGTCGCGGACGGCAAGAGAGAATCGGTCACCCGCACAGATCGTGGAGACCGATGCAAGATCTCCCGGCACGTCGATCTGCCCATGGTCATTTTCCCCCCATGCCAGCACTGTGCCATCCACATTGAGCACCATTCGATGGTCGGAACCCGCGGCGATTCGACTGATCTCGGCGACTTCAACAGGTTCGAGGGTCACCGGAGGGTTCACATCGGACTGACCGAAACGATCATCACCCCAGGCCGTGATTGTGCCATCGTCATGCAATGCCAGAGAGTGCCATCTCCCGCAGGCGACCGATCGCACCCCGGTCAAAGGTGTGACGGATTCAGTCTGTCCGAAGTCATTGGCACCCCAGGCGACGACGGTGCCGTCGGAACGAACCGCCACTGAATGGCCTTCACCGGCGGCCACTCCGACCACAGCCGTCAGATCTTCGGGGACGTCGCATTGACCGTGTTGATTCGCCCCCCAGGCCACGACGCTGCCATCCGATCGAACTGCCAGAGAGTGGTCCTTCCCGGCAGCGATCGCGATCACTGCACGACCGAGATCATCGGGCACGCTGGCGGCACCCTGGTCGTCACTTCCCCAGCCGATGACGGCACCGCGGTCGGTCAGGGCCAGAGCGTGACTCCTACCGGCGGCGATCGCCCGAACGGCACCCGGCATCGCGGGAACATTGCTGATGCTGAAGGCGACATTTCCCAGAGCACCTGCGAGGTTGTCTCCGATGACCGTGAGGCCGACCTTTCCGTCGAGAACCAGAAGAAAGGGATAGTGCGGCTGACCGTTCCAGACATCTTGAATGGGACCATCACCTCCAGCGGCAAGAGCGATGACATCGAAAAACCGTTGCGGGTACACACTGTGTGCCGGCATGGCATCCTGATGCCACTCCATCAACGTGCCATTGGAAAGAAGAAGCGTTCCGTGCTCCTGCCCCGCAGCGATGGCGGTGGTTTGAAACTGCGCTTTCGGCGGAAGCAAGTTGGGTTCATTCCAGGGGCCGCCGAAAATCTCGATCGGATCGTTGGGTGCGGCCCCCCAGACCACGACCTGCCCGTTTCGGCGCAGAGCGACGGAAAAGATGTCCCCGGCATCGATCGCGATGACGTCATTCAAGCGTGCCGGTTGTTCGAGGAAGACCCCACTCCCAACGTGCCAGGCATCGAGCGCCTGACAGTCATCCTGAATGGCGGAAGCGGAAAGCGCGCAGAACGATGCGAGAACCGGACCCGCGACGAGCGCCGTTGGTGTCTTGAGCATATGAATCCCCGGGAAAGAGAGTGCATTCAAGTCTTCGCAGATGGATCGACACTTTGAAAATAAGGTGGATTTCCAGGGAGGGCAAGGAAATAGTCCTCAGATGTCACGCTGCCTCCGGACGAGCCGCACTCAGGCGTGTTTCCCCGGATCACGAGGACCTGCGCGCCACCAACCAATCAAGCGCACCCCTGGCGGCGGCCCGACCTGATGCAAAGCATGCCTGAAGCAGATACCCGCCCGTCGGCGCTTCCCAATCGAGCATTTCTCCCGCCACGAAACATCCCGGCTTCGCACGCAGCATGAGCGTCGCATCAATCGCTTCGGCTCGCACTCCGCCGGCGCTTGAAATGGCGCGGGTCATGCCGCCCGTTCCAGTGAGAATGATCGGGGCTGCCTTGATTGCTCCAGCCAGAGCCATTGGATCCTGAGGCAAGGAACGCATGCTCTCTCGCAACACCGCGATCGCGACCGGCGGCAAGCCGACCTTTCGCAGGCGACTGGTGAGGGTGTCCTTTTGCCTGCCATCCTTGAGCCTGGCGGCGAGGTGTGCCAAGTCATTGTCCGGCTTCAGATCAATGACCAATCTGGCGGAGCCGGTCGCATCGATGGCGTCGCGCAGTTCCGGAGAGAGTGCGTAGACGGCTCCACCTTCGATGCCGTTCTCACTCACCATTGCTTCGCCGCGCACCGTGGTGTCACCAAAGGACAACGCAATGGACTTCATGGGAGTTCCGGCGAACTTCGCCCCGACGTGCTCACGCCAGTCGACTTCGAAGCTGCAGTTCGCAGGCTTGAAGGGTGCGGTCGCGACGCCCAGCGGTTGCACGATCCCCGTCCATGCGCCATCCGATCCAAGCTTCGCCCAACTCGCTCCACCCAGCGCGAGGATCGTGGCATCATGCATCGCCTCGAGCGGTCCGTCTGGTGCGTCGAATGCCAATGCGCTGTCGCGCCATCCGGTCCAACGGTGGCGGAGGCGCTGCTGCACGCCGAGCTCGGACAAACGCAGCAACCATGCACGCAACAATGGGGATGCCTTGAGCGATCTCGGGAAGATCCGCCCGGAGCTGCCTACGAACGTCTCCTGACCCAGGCCTTCGCACCACGCACGCAGCGCGTCGGGAGGAAAGGCCTTGATCATCGAAGTGAGCGGCATCCCGCGATATCGCGTCAGGAAGGCCTCGAGCCCTTCGGAATGCGTCAGATTCAGGCCTCCGACCCCAGCCATGAGGAGCTTGCGCCCGAAGCTGGGCATCCGGTCGTAGACGGTGACATGGCACCCCGCCTCGGCCAATGTCTCAGCTGCCATCAGTCCCGCAGGGCCGCCGCCGATCACCGCGCATGACTTTGGGACGCTCAAAGAAACCTTTTCAGATCGTGTTGTCGAATGTGGCTCAGTCAAAGCGAAGTGAGCCTTTCCCGTGCGTTTGACTGGGGCAGGACACACCGATTTCGTGTGCGTTCACTGCAGAGACCCGTGACCAGGTGCAATTCGGACCGCCGGGAGGCCGCATGGCATGCCGCCGCGTTGGTGGTCCCCATGTCCATCACGAGGGACTTTGGCGTCGCTGAGGCGATCAGACCGTCCGGCTTCGGACACACCGTGTCGACTGAATCGTTCTTCATGACTGCCGACGATACCGCGAAACCGTTCACCACAACGTCAACCCGCGATCAGTTCCCGCAAAAAGAAAGAACCCCTCGGAGACCGTAATGCGTCCAGACGAGCCCGGCTCGTTTCATCAAGGTGGAACAAACGGCCCTTCTCCGCCTACACTGAAATCCTTCTCATCAGACAAGACAGCTGTTCCCTGAGAACCGTACGACTTCAACAGTTCAAGGAAAACCATGTCAGACACCACCACCGTTCATGCCTGGGCCACTTCGGGACCCGACCAGCCGTTCGAACCGTTCGAGTATGAACTCGGCCCGATCGGTCCTGATGAAGTCGAGATCGGGGTCACGCATTGCGGCATCTGTCACAGCGACTTGAGCATGGCGAACAACGACTGGGGACTGACCACCTATCCCTTCGTCGGTGGGCATGAGATCGAGGGCAGCGTCACACGTGTCGGCTCGGATGTCCGCACGCACCAGATCGGGGATCGAGTCGGCGTGGGCTGGTTCGCTGCATCCGATCTCGAGTGCCCCTACTGCCGGGACGGAAAGCACAATCTCTCGCCCACGACCTCGGGCGTCATCGTCGGTCGCCATGGCGGGTTCGCGGATCGAGTTCGCGCCCAGTCGACGTGGGTCTTTCCGATTCATGAGAACATTCCAATCGGAGAGGCGGGCCCACTCTTCTGCGGTGGCGCCACCGTCTGGACACCCATTCAGCATCACACCAAGCCGACCAATCGAATCGCAATCGTGGGAATCGGTGGGCTCGGCCATCTCGCCCTGATGTTCGGCAATGCCTGGGGCTGCCACGTCACTGCGATCACCACCAGCGAAGCCAAGCGCGAGGAAGCCATGACGCTCGGCGCGCACGATGTGCTGATCGGCAATGATGAGGCGGCACTCGCAGCGAATGCCGGTCAATTCGACGTGGTCGTTTCGACGGTCAACGCACCGCTTGACTGGAGTGCCTACATCGCACTGCTGAAACCGGAAGGCCGACTGCACCTCGTGGGTGCGGTCCTGGAACCGATCCCGGTGGCGGCGTTCGACCTCATCATGGGGCATAAATCGCTTTCGGGCTCGCCGGTCGCAAGCCCCGGCGACACCAACCTGATGGTGGAATTCGCCGGCCGTCATGGCATCGCCCCCACCACCGAACATTTTCCGATCTCTAAGATCAACGAAGCCTTCGACAAACTGAAGGAAGGCTCGCTCCGATACCGCGCCATCCTCGACATTTCCTGAACCACCAGACACACCCACACATCATTCAACTTCACAGACACTCTTCACTGGAGAGCCCTTCGATGATTTCCCCTACAGCCCGCACTCTGCTTCTGTCCGCATTCGTCGCCACCGGCACTCTCGCAACAGGCTGTGGCAAGCCGTCCTCCTCGACGGGGACTCAGAACGCCGGTTCTGCCGACAGTTCGGCAACGCCCGGCGTCTTCGCGGCGAACTACGCCTTGAGCTCCTTTGCAGAAGCCATCGGCGGGGACATGATCACGGTTCAATCCCCGGCTTCGGATGGGGCCTCGGCCACGAGTTTCAGACCCGACCCCGAACAGATCATCGCGATCCAGGACTGCAAGTTGATCCTTCTGAATGGTGCGGATTTCTCCAGTTGGGTGAACAAGGCCAGTCTTCCCGGCTCACGAACGGTTCGGACCGCCGCCGCCTTTCGCGACCAATGGCTCGAATCCAATCACCACCACGACCATGATCACGATCACCAGCACGGACCGGACGGCGACGGAGTCGACCACCACCACGCACACTGGGCCGCCTACACCTGGCTCGATCCCAGCCTCGCGAAGGAACAAGCCCAGATCGTCGGCAACGGCCTGGCACGCATCCTTCCAGGGAAGGGCCGGATGATCGCCGAACGCAGCACCGCTCTCAATGCCGAATTCGCACCACTCATCGAACAGGCCAAACGGATCTCCGAGACGACGCTTCCTGCAGTGATCGCAGCGGAGCCGAACTACGAATACCTCGCACGTGCCTGTGCCCTCGACCTGCACGACGCCGACTGGCACTGGAACGAGCCGCAACCACATGATGGCATGGAGAGCCTGAAGCAGCTCATCGAAGCGACCGGCGCGACCATCATCCTGGTGCCGGAGACTCCGACGCCGGAGCGCGCGAAGGTTCTTGCAGATCTCGGAGTCGAACCTCGAGTGGTGCCGCTGCTGGCCGATCGCCCCGAAGGCGCAGACGGCACATTCATCGACTCGCTCAAGAAGATCCTCGACACACTCGAGGGTCTGGGTTCCCGATAAGCATGCACACTCGACCCGAAGGGTTCACCCGGGCGGGTGGGCCCACTGCGTGAGCCGCACGGAATCACCGGGTGATCGCTGCGCTTCGACACCGAACCATCCATGCATCCATGCGAGGCGACCGGGAGGCGTGACGATCCGACTCGTCGGTCACTCCTGCGAGGAACCCGCAAACTCGGAGACCTGAGGGGAAATGCCGGCTTGAGAGACTTCCGGTCGAGGATCATCGAGCACGCAGTCAAGACCGACCTCACGACAAAGCAGTCGCGCCGTGGTCTGCGAGGCGAGGAAGATCACCGGAAGACCGGAGCCTGGGTGCGTTCCTCCGCCGACCATCCAGGTCGACTCGAGTCCGTTGAGCTTGTGGAGCGGTCGGCGATGCAGCATCTGCCCGAGATTGTGGGCGATGTTGAAGGTGGCACCGAGGTGGATGTTGTCCGCCTGCCAGTCGTTGGGAGAAATGATCTTCTCGCCGATGATCCGATCCTTGATGTCGGGGACACCGAGGCGCTCGAGCTGCTCGGCGACCTTCTGCTGCAAGCGGGGTCCTTCCGCGGCCCAATCGACGTCGGCCCGGCAGTTCGGGGTCGGAATCAGGCAATAGAGGCTGGACATTCCGGGCGGTGCCATCGAGGGATCGATCGGAACCGGGTTGCAGAAGTACATCGAGGGATCCTCGGAGGCCTTCAGACCGCTGGTGATGTCATCGAGGTTCTGGCGACAGTCGCCGGAGAAGCAGATCGTATGGTGGGGAAGATCGAGCTCGCCATCGATCGCCATGTAGCTCATCCAGGTGCTGCAGGAGTAGCGCTTCTTCTCGATGTCGGTGTCGGACCAGCCGCGCGGACGCAGGTTCTCGGGAATGAGATGGCGCATCGCCCAGGTGGCGTCGGCGTTGAGGACGACGTGGTCGCAAGGATGCTCGGTGCCGTCGACGACGACTCCGGTGGCACGGCGGCCCGAGTAGGTCACTGACTCGACGGGTGATCCGGTTCGGACGTCGACACCCAGTTCTTCGCACGTTCGACCAAGCGTCTCAAGCAGCGAGTTGATCCCTCCCTGTGGATGCCAGACACCGTCTTCGTATTCGATGAAGGGAAGAATCGTGAAGATCGAAGGACACTCGAACGGACTCATGCCGAGATACTTGCTCTGGAAGCTCATGGAAAGACGGACACGCTCGTCACTGAAGCGCTTGGAAAGATTGTCGTAGACCGACTCCCAGGGCTTGATGTACTTCGCCGCCGGAAGGTTCTTGAGTCTCACCAGATCGAGTGGGTTTCGAATCGCGTCACGAAGCACCGGAGTCATCGCGTTGAGCTTGTGCCGGTTTTCCTTCATGAATGCCAGAAACGCCTGGCCGTCTCCAGGGCAGACCGCGTCGAGTCGAACCGCCATCTCGTTCAGATCCTGGGTGGTGTCGAGCGTGAGGTCCCCGAGCCCACCTCGAAAGACGAGTCGGTACATGGGATCAAGTCGATCCATGTGGTGCAGGGATTCGAGTGGATACCCACACGAGCGCGTGATCTCATCGAGTACCCAGGGCATCATGAAGAAGGTCGCTCCACAGTCGAAACCATGGCCGTCGATCTCGATGCGGCGAGAACGCCCTCCCACCCGATCATGAGCTTCCCAGAGGGTGACATCGGCACCACTGGCGGCAAGGAGCATGGCGACGGTCAGCCCACCGGGACCTGCCCCGACGACACTGATTTTTGGAACGGCACTGGTGGTGTGTGGCACGAATTGGGCCTTAGAAGATGATGAGGAAGACTGAGAGAAGAACTCGGACAGACAGCTCAGGGGTTGTCTACCATAGGAGACTCAAATCGCTTGCTCCAACTATGACACCATATTCTAGACAACTCGAACTGCTGAGAGCGGAACGGACCCGATGGGCCGGTCGATTTCGCCATCTGATCCTCAAGGGCACCGAGGAATTCGTCCGCCTTGCCGGACAGGAGCTGGACAAGCCCCGCCATGAGACGATCACCGCGGAACTCCTTCCCCTGGTTGCCTCCTGCCGCTGGCACCAGAGACAGGCCCGCCGAATACTCAGGACCAGACGACTGAAGGGGCGACCGATCTGGCTGCTCGGGCAGCAGCATCGAATTCAGCATGCGCCGCTCGGCACGGTTGGGATCATCGCCACCTGGAACTACCCGATTCAACTGCTGGGGATCCAACTGCTGCAAGCAGCCATCCCTGGAAACGACGTGGTGGTGAAACCGTCGGAGCACGCACCCGAAACCCAGGCATTCCTTCTGGATCTGGCACGCAAGGCCGGACTCGAGGAATCGGCACTGCGTTGGCTTCCCGCGACCCGGGAAGCTGGCGCCGACATGATCGAACATCAAGCACTCGATCACCTCGTCTTCACGGGGTCGACCAGAGTGGGTCGACTCGTGGCCGAAGCCTGCGCGTCCCGTCTGCTGCCTTCCACGTTGGAATTGAGCGGACGCGACTCCGCACTCGTGCTCGCGGATGCGGATGCCGAACTCGCCGCCCGTTCCATCTGGAACGCGGTCACATCCAATGCGGGTCAGACCTGCATGGCACCACGCAGGGTCCTGGTGCATCAGGATCGATACCAGGCATTCTGTGATGCCTTGATCCCCCTCGCGGAGAAGGCGATCCCACGACGACTGACGCTTCCCGAGGATGCCGAACGGATCGAATCACAGATCGACCAGGCGACGGAACATGGTGGACGATCATTTCCCAGTGGAAGTGTTGTCTCGAATCCCTCGGCATTCATCCCCAGAGCGGTGCTCGACTGCCCTGCCGACGCACCGCTGATGGAGGGCGATCATTTCGGGCCGGCACTCGCCGTCAGCGCCTGCCAGACTCTGGACGAGATGCTCCAACGCCACCATGCCGTGGGCCAATATCTGGCGACGTCCATCTGGACCCGCGATCAGAGTGCCGCGCGGGGGATGGCAGCAGAGCTTCAAAGTGCCACGGTCACGATCAATGACGTCCTGGTCCCCACCGCTCATCCGGCCGCGTCGATCTCAGGCCACGGACTCAGTGGCTGGGGAACCAGTCGAGGTGCTGCCGGACTCCTTTCCATGTCCAGACCCGTCCATGTGACCACCACACCGCGTAAAATGAGGGTGCCGACGGATGTCCCGACAGATGCCTCTCTTGCCAAACTTGAACGACTCATCGGTGTTCGCAGGCCAAGTGCCGAAGACACCGACACCATCACTCGAAATTCTTCTCACCCCCACTCTGGAAAGAGCTCATGATCTCCAAGAACGCGAAGAAGGTCGTCGTCATCGGTGGCGGCCTCGCAGGTCTCTCGTCAGCCGTCGAACTGGCACGTACCGACTGCGAAGTCACTTTGGTGGAACGCAACGACCACCTGGGCGGGAAGATGAACATTCTCGAAGTCGACGGCTACAGCTTCGACATGGGACCGACCATCATCACGATGCCCCCCGTCTTCAAAGGAATCGTCGAACGTTCCGGTCGAAAGATGGAGGACTACTGTGAACTGATCGATCTCGATCCCCAGTGGCGATGCTTCTACGAAGATGGCACGAGAATCGATCTTCTCAAGGACGTCGAGGCGATGAGCCACGCGCTTGAGGCGCAGTTTCCCGGCACCGGAACCGGCCAGGGGTACACCGACTTCGTGGCGTTCTCCAGACGCATGTTCCGTTTGAGTGAACGCGTCTTCTTCTACCGCGACGTCGGTTCGGTCCGAGATGTGATGAAGGCCGTCCCGATGTCGGATTTCGGAATGCTCCGCGACGTCATGGCCATGCGTTTCCACAGCACCGTGGGTGGAACCGTGAAGAAGCACATCCCCGATCCCCACATGCGCCAGCTGGTCGAACATTTCCTCCAATACGTGGGCTCGAGCCCCTTCATGGCCCCGGCGATTCTGTCACTGATCGCTTCGGCGCAGGTCGATCAGGGCTGCTGGTATCCGATGGGCGGCACTCGCAAGATCGCAGGTACGCTGGAGAGGATCCTCAGAGAGATGGATGTCGACATCCGCACCGGAAACGGCGTGGCTCGACTGGTGAGCTCGGGCGACAAGGTCACAGGAGTCGTTCTCGATGACGGTACGGAACTTGAAGCCGACATCGTGATCTCCAATTGCGACGTGCAGCGGACCTATCGCGACCTCGACGGCACACCGGCCGCGATGAAAGAACAGAAGACCATCAGCGCTCGATACAAACCAGCCTGCAGCGGTGTCGTGCTCTACCTCGGGCTCGACCGACAATACGATCATCTTCTGCACCACGATTTCATCTTCAGTCGCGACCCCAAGGAGGAATTCGCCGACATCTACGGACGAGGAGTCCCGGCGAAGGATCCCTCGCTCTACCTGGCGGTCCCTTCCAGAACGGATCCGAGCCAGGCACCGGAAGGATGCGAATCGCTCTACATCCTGGTCCACACCGCATGGAAACGTGACGACCAGACCTGGGAAGGTCCCGGCGGCCTGCTCGAGAGCTATCGCGACACGATCATTGAGAAGCTCAAGACCGCCGGGGGCATGCCGGACATCGAAGACCACATCGTGGTCGAGCGTGCACTCACCCCTGAGAGCATCGAGGGCATGTACAACGCCGAAGGTGGCGCGATCTACGGCCTCGCCTCCCACGGCCGACTCAATGGTGGTTTCAAGCCGAAGAACAAGAGCAATGTGTATTCGAATCTGTATCTCACCGGTGGCAGCACCAATCCCGGCCCGGGCGTTCCCATGGTGTTGATGTCGGGCGTCAGTGCGGCTCGGGCCGCTCGGATGGACCATGACATCCATGACGATGCGGTCGACCCCGTGGAGGCACTGGCGGCCACATGAGCCTCGACGGGACGAAGACCGACACCCCCAGATTCATTCCCGGCCGATTCAAGCCGGGCATGTTCTCGATGATGTCCTTCATCGCCCGGCGCAAACTCAAGAAGCAGTTCAACAGCGTGCGCCTGGTCAGAGGATCGAATCAGGCATTGAAACAACTCGCCGGAGTCAGAGGGCCGATCATCTTTGCGATGAATCATTCCTCCTGGTGGGATCCATTGGTGGGGATCGAACTTCACAAGCGCTACTTCGCGGAGCGCGAGATCTGCTCCCCCATGGATGCCGCACAACTCGAACAGTTCGGAATCTTCAAGTCGATCGGCGTCTTCGGAGTCGATCCCGAGGACCCCAAGTCGCTGGAGGTGATGAACGATTGGGTGGGGACACGTTTCGCGGAGACTCCGAAGACCAACATGTGGATCACACCCCAGGGGAGATTCAGCGATGTTCGAGAAACGGTTCGCCCTCGACCGGGAATCGCTCGAATCGCGGCCCGACACCCTCAGGCGACCGTGGCCTCACTGTCCATGGAATACGTGTTCTGGTCCGACGCCCGCCCGGAGTGCCTGCTCCAAGTCGAACATGTCCCGGTCCCGGAGAAGCCCACCACCGCTGGCTGGCTTCGAGCCATCACGGAGGTGATGCAGCGGAACACGGACGATCTGGCACGTCATGCAATGACCAGAAATCCGGAATCCTTCAGAACGATCCTCGGAGGGGCTTCATCCGGAACCCATCCGATCTACGATCTCTGGCTCAGAATGCGCGGCAGGAAGACCGCCATCGATCTCTCCCACCGAGTCGACGAGGATTCAGCGCCGTGACCACCATTGGAATCATCTCGATCATCAGCCTGTTGATGGTCGCCGTTCCCTCGACGATCGCCTTCGTCAACATGCGCCGTTTGCATCGTGCTCCCCGGCAGTCGGACGCCCCTCGTGGCGATGAACTGGTGAGCTGCTGCATCCCCGCGCGCAACGAGGAGGAGAATCTCGAGGCGTGCATTCTCTCCCTCCTCTCCGGCGACCACGAGTCCATCGAGATTCTGGTCTACGACGACGAAAGCAGCGATGGAACCTCCGACATACTCGCCCGGATGATGGCGGCGGACCCGCGCATCAGATCGGTACCGACCCGCCCGCTGCCCGCAGGCCACAACGGCAAGCAACATGCCTGCCAGCGAATGGGTGAAGCGGCGCGAGGAGAATGGGTCCTGTTCACCGACGCCGACGTGCGTTTCGAAGCAGGCTGGCTCCGTCGGACGCTGGCGACGGTGCGCGGACGCGAACAACTCGGACTGATGTCCGCGTTTCCGCATGAACTGACCGGTTCGGCCGGAGAAG
>NYVB01000188.1 GCA_002684315.1 Planctomycetaceae bacterium
GACGATGAACACGATGTCGACCGCCAATATCAGCGCCAAGGATGTGATGGCCCTGCGCCAGAAGACCGGTTTGGGCATGATGGATTGCAAGAAGGCCCTTGTTGAAGCGAACGGCGATCTCGCCGTCGCCGAGACCCACCTTCGTGCCAAGCTCAAGGGCAAGATGGATGAACGAACCGACCGAGCAGCCGGCGAAGGCTGCATCGCGGTCAAGTACGAAGGCGACAAGGCGGCCATCCTCGAGGTGCGCGCCGAAACCGATTTCACCGCCCGCAACGAGATGTTCGTGGCCATGGCCAATGAAGTCGCCGGCATGTCCTTCGATCAGCCCGCCGGAGAGATCACCTTCGACGGCACCATGACCGAGATGCTCGACAACGTGCGCATCACCACCAATGAGAACGTCTCCTTTGCTCGCGGCGCCCGCGTCGATGGCAAGGGATTCGGGCGCTACGTCCACCACGACGGCAAACTCGGCGTCCTCGTCGTCTTCGACGGCGAAGTGCCGGAGGATGTCGCTCTGGGAGTCGCTCAGCACGTCGCCGCACACGTCCCCACGCCTTCGGCAGCCGATGCCGACGCCCTTCCTGAGGACCTGGTTTCGGCCAAGCGTGAAGAGGCCGAGAAGGAAGCACGCGACAGCGGCAAGCCCCAGGAGATCGCGGAGAAGATCGCCGAAGGCAAGATGAGAAAGTTCTTCGAAGAAGTGACACTCCTCGGTCAGAAGTACGTCCGTGATGAATCGATGCAGGTTCGCGACATCCTTCCCAAGGGAGTCACCGTGACCAGCTTCCACAGAATGAGAGTCGGTGAAGGCGGCGAGTGAACTCGCCCCTGAGATCGTTCCTCCGAACGGTCATCACACCGTGCAAGATTCCAGAATCGGCTGAACCTGATCGAGCCAGCTCGACCAGTTCAGCCGATTCTGTGATTCAAGGCATGCCCGAGCACCGAGCCGCGAGACCAGTTCGGGCTCCAGGACCAACCGACGCACGGCATCATCGAGAGATGACTGGTCGAAGGGTTCGGAAATCAGCAATCCGTTGACTTCATTGCGAATGATCTGAGGCATCCCTCCCACCGAGGTGCAGACCACCGGGAGAGAACGGGCGCATGCTTCCACCAGCACGTGTCCATAGGGTTCGCCTCGAGCGGGATGCAGGAGGCAGGTCGCACGGCGAAAGGCGCCTTCGAACACCTTTCGATCGGCATCGTTCTTCAGATCAAGGTGCCCCAGGTCATCGACGTACGGTGAAGCGGTCATTTTCTCGGCGTTGCGCCCGATCGTCAAAAGACGAACCCCGATCCCTTCGGCATTCAGATTCTCGACGGTTCGGATGGCACGATCAAGGCCCTTCCGATGCCGTTGATGACCGATGAAAAGGAGCTCGAAGGGGTCGGTCGAGCGTCTCACACCCATGTCCGGAAGTTCGGAGGAAACCATGTCGGCTCCGCCCCATTCAACGACGTGAATCGTGTCAGGATCAGCGCCGTACTCATGAATGGCCGACTCGGCGACGAACTGCGAAGGCAGCACCATCGCGGAGGAGAGCGAGAACATCAGATGTTCCCGTTCGATCTTGAGCACCCTGCCCGCCGACTCATCCTCTTCGATCTGCAGTGTGTTGATGTCGGTGATGTAGGTCACCGGTATGGGCGTCGCTTGGAGAAGGTCGCATTCGTTGGCGCAGAAACATCCAATGATGACGTCGCAACCGATCTTTTCAGCGTCTTCGATCGCAGCCTTGGTGTATCGGCGCTCGGCTTTCGACTGGACGAAGAGAGACCTTCTCGGGTTGGCCAGAGAGACGACCGTGCTGATCTTTCTGAAAACACGGGCCCGCAGGTGCGTGCCCGCGAGCTCCTCGGCATGGTCCGCCGCGAGGTGGTGCACCGTGTTTTTCGGGTTCGCGGACAATGCGCGGTAGATGTAATGAGCGGTACTTCCGGAATTCTTGGCATTGCGCCGGAAAGTAAGCAGACCGATTTTCACTTGAGGGGCTCCCGAGACCTCGAAGAGTGCGAAGAGGCAAGTATGGCTAGTTCATTCGCCATTGGGCCCTTCGGCATTGATAAATCAGGAAAGGAAGCACCGTGAAGAAGATCAAACCCACGAGAACGACGTTCTTATAGGAGGCTCTGTCAGCCTCTTTCACCATTTCAGGCGGAATGAAGGCGAAGACGATGGCCGTGAGTCCGGCAAGCGACCCCAGAATGGCCAGACCCCAGATCCCGACGATGCCGAACGGCACTCGGTAGCGTCGCGGGACATCGGCCTGGGTGTATCGGAGTCGCACTGCCGCCATGAACATCAGGATGTACATGATGATGTAGAGCATCGTGGGGACGATGTTCATCAGCCAGAAGGCCACCTGAACATCATCGAAGGCCAGATAGATCGTGGACATCAGGGTGAAGATCAGAGCCTGGACGATCAGGATCGGCTGATGCGCTGCGTGACGGTTCTCACGTTGAAGAAACGGGGGCAGCGCACCATCTCGTCCCGCCACGAGCAGGCCGCGGGTCGGTGCGGGAATCCAGTTGTTCACTTCGCCGAGCATGCCCAGTGCGATGATGAGACCGGCGGGCATGATCAGCCAGCCAAGACTGTTCTGATCGAGAAGAATCGTGATCGCCTGCATCAGCCCGGCATCGAGATTCAATTGCGAGCGAGGCACCACGATGGCGATGGCCAATCCGATCAGCGTGACCAGGACCAGAGCGATCGCGGCCGAGGTGAGAATCGCGATGGGATAGTCACGACGGGGATTCCGCGCTGAGGCCGCGTTCGAAGCGGAGGCTTCGATCCCGGCGAACGTCAGAAAGGCACCGACGATGAAGGAGAGTTTCTGCGTGTCCCCGAGATCGGGAACGAACCCTTCCCAGGAAAAGTCGACCTGTGAAGGATTGCCGTTGCCGACGAACAGCATCGCAAGCAGGAAGAGAAAGAGAATCGGGATGATCCGACCGAAGAGCGTGCAGATGATCGCGACGAAACCACTCGTCTTCATGCCGAACAGATTGGTGATCGTCAAAGCCCAGAACAGGACGTTGATCGAGATGAAGATGAAGAGCTGGTCATCCTTCAGTTGCGGCATGAAGGCGTAGATCGCGGCCACGACCATCACCGTCAGGATCGAAGGGAACCAGATGACGTTCTCGATCCACTGCAACCAGACCGCCACGAAACCGAGCCGTTCACCGAAAGCTTCCTTCACCCAGACATAGACGCCGCCATCTTCAGGCCACCCGGTGGCGAGTTCCGCCGAGATCAAGGCCGAAGGAAGAAGAAAGACCAGTGCGACCAGCAGATAGATGAAAACCAGCGCGAAACCATATTCCGCCATCGATGGCGCACCATGGATGCTGGTGATGATTCCGGTGGTGATCATGACCAGTGCGAAGACCGACAGCGAGCGATTGGGATCCTTGGGTTCCAGACTCAAGATGGGCTCTCTTTTCGGATGCGGGTGGAAAATGGATTTTCGGCCGATGGCGACATGATCGGCCCAGAATACTCCAGACCGGGATTGGACGGCGGGATGGAGGGACGAAAGATCGCTGGAGGGACTTTGGGAATGATGGCCCCGGAATGGTGGATATCAAAAGGAAAACTGCCGATAATAGCCATACCCCACCACCCGAACGATTGATCGGAGCCAGGACGTGCAGACCTCCTCGAGAACCAAAGTAGCCACGCTGATGACGGCTTTCCTGTCGTTGGCGGGCAGCGCATGCGCCTCAAACGCCAAGGCTGACCTCGAAGACAGGGTGGCACATGTCCTCGCAAAGTCGGCTCTGGGGTCCACGGAAGTGGGCATCAGCGTTCGTGATCTGACCACCGGTGAGGAGATCGTGGGAATCGACGAGATCGAACCCATGATTCCAGCCAGCAACATGAAGCTCTTCACCAGTGGCGCCGCGTTGCACGTGCTGGGAGAGGATTTCCATTTTCAAACCTCATTGATCCTCGATGAAGACACCCTCTGGGTCGTGGGCGGAGGAGATCCTGCTCTGGGAGACCCCCTGCTGCTCGAACAGATGGAATGGGACATCGACGGCCTGCTCGATCAGATCGTCCTGGCCGTCAAGGACTCGGATGTCCGGACCCTTTCGAGCGTGGTCGTCGACGACCGGATCTTCGATCGAAATGCCGTCCACCCTGATTGGCCCAGGGATCAGCTGGACAAACGCTACTGCGCGGAAGTCGCGGGACTCAACTTCGGCTTGAACGTCATCCACATCAAGGCGGCACCTTCGAAATCGGGCGGGGCCCCGGTGATCACCTCGATGACGCCGAATCTGCCTTGGATTCTTCCCAAGAACGAGATGCACAGCAAGCGACAGAAGAATGCGGTCACCAGGATCGGCATCAGAAGAGCTCCCGGCAGCAACCGGCTGACGGTGTACGGTCGGATCCTCTCGCCCATCGGTGCCGATGTGACGATTTCAGACGTACCGAATGTCTTCGCCCGGCTTCTGAAGTTCCGACTGGAGGCGGCAGGCATCGAGGTCGGATCGTTTCGACTCGCGGACGGCGAAGCGCCCAGCCCGAAACCAGACGGCGCCGACGTGCGCGAACTGCTGAGAATCAAGACCCCTCTGGCCACCGCGCTCGAACGATGCAACACAAACAGCCAGAATCTCTATGCCGAAAGCATGCTCAAGCGAATGGGTCATGAAAACGAACTCGCTCCCGGGTCATGGGCCAATGGCTCCCGAGCCGTCCGAATGGTGGTGATCGATCGCCTCGGTCCGGAACATGCCGACGGCATCAGACAGACTGACGGGTCCGGCATGAGTCGCAGGAACACCGTGACCGCCGAGACCGTGACCGCCTGGCTGACGTCGTTCGCTCAGGATGAAGCATTGGGAACGACGTTCATCGAAAGTCTCGCCGACCCGGAGAAATCGGGAACACTCAAGGGTCGATTCGACGACCTCCCCTCGGGCATCAAATTCGCCTGCAAGACCGGCTACATCAACGGAGTCAGCTGCCTCAGTGGCCTGGTCTCGAACTCGAGCGGCCGGGGATACGCCTTCAGCGTGCTCTGCAACGAGATTCCGTCCAATGTTCCAATCAGATCGGCCAAGAAGCTTCAGGAATCAGTGGTCGATCTGCTGGTCGACCAGCTCGAGGTGCCCCGGTCCGCTCTGAATCGCCCCTGAGAGACCAGAAAAGCCAAAATGAGATTCCAATCAGATCCTGGAGCCGTCTTCCCTTGTGGCGGCTGCCTGAATTGAGTACCCTGCTCGACCTCGCAGAATGGGCCGTCGGTGACTGGGAAGACTCAGGCGCCGCATGGAGCACGCAACCAGCGGCTAACGCGTGCTGCAGCCTGGCGAGAGTGCCGCGGCTCCGATCCGGTGTGAAACACCCGATGGAACCGCAAGCACGCGGTTCGTCGGAGCCGACGCAAGAGGCGTCACTTCACGGACGACAATTTAGTGAGGCGGACCAATCGAGGTTTCGCGCTGGAGCGGCTATCCTAAGGCTGCAGGAGGCAACACCTCTTCTTGCGTGAAGCTTCAATCAATGGCCCATGGTGTAACGGTAGCACAGCTGGTTTTGATCCAGTCAGTCCTAGTTCAAATCTAGGTGGGCCAGTTTTGATC
>NYVB01000189.1 GCA_002684315.1 Planctomycetaceae bacterium
AAGGTAGCAGTTGAATCGGGGCCGGAGAAGACAAATCCGAGCGCATGGGTGGACCTCTGCTGCCTGGCCCCCTCCCGGATGATTCCAGAAAAAAATCCGAGGCCCTGTAACAGGATCAGGTGCGTCCAGATCCCCCCCGGTACCCCCCTGTCGAATCACTCTGGATTAATGCAGTCGGACCCTGGTCTCTTGACGACTGTCATCAGCCGATGCAAAATACTGCTGACAGATCTGCTGACAGGTCTGTGAAAATCTCAATGCACGGCCTAGGAACGCTGGTTGTCAGCTCTTCACCAAGCCGTTGCAGGACCGCCCCACTCTCTTCTTCGAGATCATCTCCCGCCAGGGAAGTCAGAGCTTCGGCAAGGGAAACTTCAAGGCCCTCTTCGAAGCCCTCGAACTCGAGCAGGATCGTCGCGGCAACCTGTAAGCGGTTGGACTCGTTTGAGTTTCATGTTGTGGACACGGACAGCCTAGGGCTGGCTGCTGATGTGGCATGGACCTCTCGAAGGTGCCACGGATCGGTCGGCTGAGGGTGCGTTCGGGTGTTCACGGCTGACCTGGGTTCGTGCTGGAATGGCTCCGAAATGCTGACCCTTTTGCTGACAGCTGGGGCCCCAATTCAGGAGCCGAAATGGCCTCAGCCTTCAAGCGATCAAGTGGCATCTACTACGTCACGTGGCTCGACTCACAGTGCAGTCGAAGCCCATGACACTTGGGATTCGTCCTGAAGACCACCTGCAGCATTAGTGAGCTCATCGTCCGACAGTTCACCCGACGACTTCAGCGGAAGCGTGATGTTCGGGTGATCAAACTGGCGTGTGCCATGCATGCCATCTGGTTGTTGTGTTTTTTGGATTGGTGCGTCTGGTGTGCTGTGTCAAGGGTTTGTGGACACGCTAACATCGACGTTCGGACCTGCCGATGGCTGGGTCCCCGGAATGTTCAATGAATGGAGACAAGATGATGATTCAAAAGATGACCTCGGCGACCACCGTGCTTCTGGCAGGTGGCACTTCGCTCATGCTCAGCTCGACGACGATGGCCGACACGGTCCAGTTCTACTTCGAACCGTTCGACCTGTACCCGATCGAGATTGCGGCGGAGAACTGGGAGTTCAGGATCGACATCCTGATGGACTATGACGAGGGTGATGGCTCCTTCGAGGTGCCGACCCAGTTTGGGCAGATCGATTTCACCATCGGTGACTTCGAGTCCAGTCACACGGTGGGGAGCGTCATCGTCGCGTCCGGGGGTGTCATGGAGGCGAGTTTCATCATCGAAGATGCCCCGTTTGGCTACGGGGACATGTCGATCAGCATGACGGGCAGCGTGTTCTACGACCTCGGATGGAACGGCGAGTTCGAGGCGACGGTGAGTCCCTACGACGGTCTTGCAGGGGGGACCGAGATCCAGGGAAACTGGAGTGCTCAGGTCGTTCCTGCTCCCGCCGGTGTCGCGCTTCTTGGCCTTTCTGGATTGTTCGGTCGCCCCCGCCGACGTGGGTGAGGCAGGGCAAGGCAACGCCTGCCATCGGAGATGGCAGGATGCAGACGGAGCTCAGCCGTGATCCTGATGGGGCCACCCACGGACATCAGTGCACGGCCACTGGTCATCTGTGGCTCGATCGCCCTGTGTTCCTGCTGCTTGGGCCCGTCCTTGATGAACCACGACACCCCGCGTCTCAAACGCGGGGTGTTTTTTGTTCAACCGTCACAGTCACCCCAGTGGGAAAGAAGGATGGCAAGGTCCGCCCCGTTGATCTGGCGGTCGCCATTCAAATCTGCGGGATTGTAGACAAGACCCCAGTATCCAAGAAGCACACTCAGTTCAGCAGACCAAGCGGACAGTCACTCGGGGGCATGGGGTTGCGAGGTGCATCTCCCCACCTGGAGAGGAGAGATGAGAGATCCGCACCGTCAACCACCTCATCGAACGTGATGTCGGCGGCGGCGTTGAGGCCTTCGGTCGGAGAGGAGATCACGAACCAGTCGGTCACACAATTCGGAACTCCACTCGAGCAGTCTCTTCCGTACAGGCTCTCTCCGAACAGTCGAACTTCAACCGTGCCATCAGACCAGGCACGATAGATGGCGTGGGATTCGCTGAATCCGTTACCCATGATGTTTTCAGTTCCATACCAGACGATCGTCGGCTCCACGTCACCTTGCACGGCGAGGGGTGCGACTGCGGGTACCGCCTGCACCGTCGGGGTGTTCGCCATGAAGGCGTTTGCGAACAGTCCGGCACCAATGAGCACCAGGGCTCCAGTCATTCCTGCGTTCTTCATGTCATATCTCCTTTGCTGTCGCCAGCGGTTCAGTTCATCGCCACCACGGGCAGGTTGAGATTTCCAAGGTCAAAGCACGGGTAGGTCGGCTGCGGATCACAGCTCACCTTGTCGCCCCACTGTGAGAGCAGAGTGGCCAGATCGGCACCGTCGACTCGGCGGTCTCCATTGAGGTCGGATCGGCAGGCGAAGCCTTCGCCACCGGGGGGCGCTGGAAGTTCGATCCAACCAGTTTCGTCCATGATGATGCTGCCCTCATCATGCATTTGGTTGGGCGCGACTGTCTGAATGATCCGGAATTCAAGCCGCCCATCAGACCAGAGGCGCCACAACTGGACGATACGCTCACCGTTGTTGTATTGAGCGACTGCCGACGTCTGGTCAAACCAGACAATCGCCGGCTCCCCATCACCAGGCACACCGCCGGGTACCGCCGCCATCGCCCTCGGGGTGGATACAAAGTTGCCGAGTCCAATCATGACCAAGCCAATGCCACACAGCGCGATTGCTCCTGCGAGTCCTGCGTTCTTCATCGTCGTTCTCCGGGAATACGTGGTTCAAGGACGACTCGAAGGTAGCATTTGAACCGGGGCCGGAGAAGACAAAACCAGGCCAGAAAGAACCGATCACCTCTTGGTGCGCGTTGCGAGAAAAAACATGAGTCAGGATGACAAACACAGGACGTTTGACAACACGCCAGGAACCCGTGCCGAAAACCAACACAACCGATGCACCGACGAGGAACGCAGGTTGTCAGGGCTTCTGCATGTGGTTCTCTTCAAGCACTCTTCTTCAGCCCTCGATCTGCAACGGAGATTTCATTCAGAGAACACGGACAGCCTCAGGCTGGTGCAAATGGCTCCAGCCTGCGGTGACGAGTGAGGGTCCGAAGGCCGAGCAGAAAGAAGGCGAAGAAGAATACCAGAGGCACCACCAGCATCGGCGCGTACCAGATCGCACTCGGCGGGATCGCTCCGCTGCTCCCCTGGTGCGAAGTCGAGATCCCCCTATCGAACATCTCCCGTCCCGTTGAATCAAGGACATGTCCGGACACGGCTCCCGTGGGAGCGGCGAAGGAGACGATCGTGCTGCCGAGAATCTCGGAGTCACCGGGGTGGTGAAGGATTCTTGCCACGGAGGATTCGTCGCTCTCAGGAATCTGCGACCGCAGGGAATCGACCACGTCTTCACCATTGATGTCGACACCGTAGAGCGGCGCACCCAGCACAGGTCCCGTTCCCTTCCAGGATGCGACGTCGCGCCCACCGGAACTCAACACAACCTCGACCGCTCCCACCATGAGCTTGTTGCTGAAAATTGGTTCCGTGTAGTCAGCGGAAGCCAGCACCTTGAGCCCATGCTGCGAATCAAAGTCGACCTCCACGGCGCGATTGAATTGCGTCTGCTTTTGAATGATTCCTGACGTCATGAGGAATGAACTCCACATGGCGGTCATGAGCAACGCAACCAGAAGGCCGACGGGCACGCTGAGGGCAAGCGTGACGAAACCGAGCCATCGACGCGGTCTCGGCGGGATGCCACCCGCAGCAAGCACGCCAGCTTCGAGCGCCCACCCACATTCAGGACAACGAGGCTCGGCCAGGCCCTGGAGGAGCTGCGAGCACTTCGGACACGCGGCAGACTCGATCCGCAGCTTCCGGGCGGTGAACCGAAGAAACCAGAACAAGGCCCCCAGCAACACAAGTAGAAATCCACCAGTGAAAAGATAGATCACAATGATTGCCCCCCATGAAAGGTCACCTGGGCCACATTCATTGTGTCAGGCAATGGCATTCGGACGCATTCGCTCCATTCACCGTACCAGCCAGGTCGTTCAATACAAACCCGTGTGAGTTCAAAATCCAAAGGGCGCAATGACGCACGGGAATCTGCCCTGCACCGAGCCCAGACGGAGATGAACAAAAACACCCCGCGCCTCAGACGCGGGGTGTCTGTCTGCATCAGTGATCAGATCGCGATTGAAGTGGGTTCGCGATGGGCGGGTCGCGGAAAACCGACCTTTGGTCAGCTGATCAGCGCCGGCCGCGAATTCAGAATCAGCCGGCGCACTCGCCCCAGGCAGCAAGGATGATCGTGAGGTCGGCTCCATCGATCAGGCCACTGCCGTCGAGATCATAGGTCGCGTTGTCACTTCCCCAGAACCCGAGGATGAGCGCCAGGTCCGGCCCATCGACCACGCCATTGTCGTCCAAATCCCCGGCGCATGCGGGTGTGCCGCCTTCGTAGGTGACTTCGAGCATCGGCGCAGAGGGCCCGGTGTTCGTGATCACGACGGATGAACTTCCCGCGGAATACCCGAGGAGAGACACCGTCGAGGCCGTACCGAAATGCTGGCTGAGACCGGCGGTGATGTTGAAGTTGAAATCGTGTCCGTAGGGCCAGTAGGTGTTGGACTGCCATCCACCACCATTCCAAAGTGTCAAGCAGGCACTGCTGCTGAGTGGCCCGCTGTCGAAACGCATCCTGAGGAAACCGGATCCGGTCATGTATTCCTCGGAACGCGTCCCCTTGAATCTGGCTGAGATCAGAGTGGCACCAGCGGGAATGGAAGAGAGATCGAACTGCCAGACGCCGGCACGCCGGCTGCCAATGCAATCCATGTAGACACTCTGGCAGTTCCGCGTCCAAATCGTGTCCGGTGCGACGGAACCCATGTGGGTCATCGTGCAGCAATCGCTGGCATTCAGCGTGCCTGATGAACTGGCATGGATCTGCACGACCGTTTGATCAGCTTGAAGCACACCGACGCAAGAACAGAACACGACCAGGGAAGAAAGAATTCGCATCATCATGGAGCTCCAATCTGTCAGGAATGAAGAAGGCATAGGTGACATCACGAGGTGTTGTTTCAGAGCATGAAATCCGACGAAAACCGACCGATGTCAGGAGCACATGCCCCATCGGGCGAGGATGATCGTGAGGTCCGCACCATCGACGGTTCCGCTTTCATCAAGATCGAAGGTCGGATTGTCACTTCCCCAATACCCGAGAATACCCGCGAGATCGGTACCGCCGACCACCCCATCGCCATCGAGGTCACCGAGGCATGGTGGTTCGCCACCTTCGTAGGTGACGACGAGGGTCGGCTTCAGAGAACCGACGTTGTAGATCTGGAGCGTCGACGATCGATAGAGCGCCATCGCCACGTGCGACTGATCCGAATCCTGGAAGAACGAAGTGGGCAACCCGAAGGAATGCGACATGCCATTGGAGAAGTAGGCACTCTGTGTGTGCATCGGCGAGTTGTAGGTCAGAAGTGCCGAAGAGATTCCAAGCGCGGACGAACTGGTCTGGCGCAGATAGAGCACCGCCGAACCAGCAACGCCACTTTGCTTGTTCAGTTGAATACGGGCATCCAGCACGGTGGCTCCGACAGGCATGACGGGCATCTCGAACACCCAGTTGGCGACATCCTTGCCGCCCATGCAGTAGCCCCCCATGCTCTCGCAGGTCTCCGTCCAGAGCGCACCCGAACTCGAACTCCAGGCGTCGAGGGTGCAGCAGTCTTGAAAGGTGTAATCCGCATAGAGCCGGCCTGAGGATGTCGGCGCCACGGCCACCTGCTCCTCTGCAATGACCAAAGTGGATCCAAGCAGCAGCAGATTTAGAAAAGCCAGTCTGGCGATGCCATTGTTCATCTTGAAGCTCCAGGCGAGATGTTTTTAGAATGGGATCGAGGCGTTCAAACAAACGATTCGATAAAACGCACTCAGTGCATATCAGTATGACCCACTTCAATGGGCCTTGCAACAAACCAGACGAAATTCTTGCGTCAGAACAAGCGTGGTCAATGGCTTTCTAAGCCCCTTGAACCACACTCTTGACCCAAAAACGCTGTTTGAAAAATGTGCTCAAAATGACCGCAGGACCATCCCAAACACCCTCAGTGGGCAGGCGTCTTGGCGAAGAGATTGATCACGATGACTCCGGCGATGATCAGCCCCATGCCGAGAATCGTCCAGCGATCCGGCATCTCCTTGTAGAAGATCGCCCCACTGAAGGCGATCAGAACGATGCCCACTCCGGACCAGATCGCATAGGCGATGCCGATTGGGATCTTGTCCAGGCACAATGTCAGGAGATAAAAGGACAGGATGTAGCCGACGATCACCAGCACCGTGGGCCAGGGACGGGTGAAGGAATCGGATGCCTTCAAAGCGCTGGTGGCGATCAC
>NYVB01000190.1 GCA_002684315.1 Planctomycetaceae bacterium
AGGCGCTGCCGTCTTTATTGATGCATTCGTATTTGAAGGAGGGCATGTGTGGGTCCGTCAGTTGTCGTCAACATCCTGCGTGGCTCTGAGTACTTCATCGATGGAGGTTTCGCCACGTACCACCTTGGCCATGCCATCGTCCCGCATGTTCCTGAAATCATCTGGCAATGATGCTTTCAGATCACCCATCGAACCGTTTTCTGCAATGGCTGCTCGCAAAGTCGAGTTGACTCTGATCAATTCGAAGAAGCCGAGCCTTCCGAAGTAGCCACGATTTCGGCATTCCTCGCATCCATTCGCGATCGGCATGCGCCCAGCCAGTTGTTCCCGTTCGATCTCGGTGAGCCGGTGCTCGAGATCTTCTGAGAGTGGCACCCATTCCGTGCAGTGTGGGCAGAGTCTTCGGCCAAGTCTCTGGGCCAGAATCCCTTCCAGAACACTTGCGGCGAGATACGGTTCCGCGCCCATGTCGATCATTCTGCCGATGGAACTCAACGCGTCATTCGTATGAAGCGTGCTGAATACCAGGTGTCCCGTCAATGCGGAACGAATCACGATGTCGATGGTTTCCGCATCTCTGGTCTCGCCCACGAAAATCACATCGGGGTCCTGTCGAAGCATCGCCCTGAGGCCGGTTGCAAAGGTCAGTCCTCGTTTTGGGTTGACGGGGATCTGGTTGATCCCACCCAGCTCGTACTCCACCGGATCCTCGATGGTGATGATTTTCTTTCTGGGGTCGTACAGCTTGCTCAGGCAGGCATACAGGGAAGTGGTTTTTCCCGAACCCGTCGGCCCCGTCACCAGGACAAGGCCATGTGGTTTGGAGATCAGCTGGTCCATGGTGTCTCTGTGTTCCTGATGCATCCCGAGACTCTTAAGCTCGAGTTGGATCGAGCTCTTGTCGAGAATTCGCATGACGATTGACTCGCCGTACAGAGTTGGAACTGTCGAGACACGGATGTCCACTTTCCGACCTTCGAAGCGAAGGGTGATATGGCCATCCTGAGGGATGTATCTTTCTGCAATGTTCATCCCCGCCATGATCTTGATTCGACCGATGAGTGCGGGTTGAAGGTGTTTGGGTGGTGGAGACTGTTCGGCAAGAATACCGTCGATTCGGTACTTGACCTTCAATTCGGATTCAAATGGCTCGACGTGGACATCGGATGTTCTGGACTGAATCGCCTCCAAAAGGAGCAGATTCACCAGGTTGATCAGAGTCGGCTCTTCCGCCATGCGATGGATGTCGCCTGCTTCGATCGCGTCGAGATTGTGCTCCAGATCACTCGATGCAGACATGCCGGATTCCGCTGCCAGGCTTTCTGCCATGCGAGCGGCGGTTGTGCCGTAGGTCGCTCGCATCAGATCGCCGAAGGCATCTGGTGCGACGCCGACTCTTTGCACGGACAGTCCGACGATGGTGCTGATCTCATCTGACGCGGTGACGTCCAATGGATCAGCCATGGCAACGGTGAGAGTGCCGTTTTCGCGTGATATCGGAACGATTCTCAGGCGAACCGCGATATCGGGTTCGATCAGTGCGACGGCTTCCGATTCGGTTTCCGGTGCCTTCTCAAGCCACTCGATGCCAAGAAGCTCGCATCTCTCTGAAAGATTCTCTGCGTCGTTCTTCGGGGCTGACTTCTGGATGTCGAGGTCGATTTCACTCATCGTGCGCTGGTTCCATCAAGGTCGTATCACTTTGGGATAATGGTTCCCCCCCCTGGGACGGATCTACCTTCCTTGAGGGGGGTGCCGGGGGGTCTCATGCCTTCAGGTGTTTTGGGACCCAGATCTTTGTTCTGATCCTTGTTGCCGTTTTTGTTTTTCTTTTTTCCACTGGGACCACCAGGCACGATGTTTCTTTTCGCGCTTCCGGACCGGTCAACCTGTGTACGTGTTCTCACTGAATTCTGCTGGTTTGAAGTGAGCACATTGAGAAGCTCCTGTCTGTACCGTTCCAGCATCTCTTCGCGTTCTCTGGTCACTGCAAGAATCGAATCAGGAAGCCTTGCCATTCTGGTGCTTTCCTTGTTCCTTCTGGCAACTGCTCTGTTCGCCTCAATGATCGGAATCTGTTTTCCGTCAACCTTGTAGGCTTCAAGCAATCTGAGGTTTGATTCCTCGAGTGACACGAGATAACGCGATTCAATTTCATCGATCAGCGTGATCTGCTCCGGTTCGAGGGTGTCGTCGCGACGAATGATCTTCAGAATCTTGTCAACGATGGTCTCCTGGTAGATTTCAGGAAAACCATTCTTCAAGACCGTCATCTTGAACGTCTCAGCTTTCTCCGGGGGCAGATTGCTTGCGATGTCTTCCAGTGCCTCGAAGTGAATGGCGCACACCGTCGCTCTCGATTCCGAGATCTTTCGAAGTGCACTCATGCCAACTTCCGTGTTCTTCTGGGCCATGGCATCCTGAATGCGCTTCTGATTCTGCTTAAGGATCTTGCTGCGATCTTCCAACGCTCGATCAAGTTGGACTTCGTATTCAAGAAGCCCGGGGTCGATCGCCTGAATGTCCGCTTGTGACAGCTGCATGCCGTGCAGTACCACGAAGAGATTCATCGATTCGCCGGGAATCTGTCCCTTGGGAAGATCCTTTTCGCGTCTCATGGCCCGGTCAAGACTGGGCCATCGTTCCATCTGCAATGGACTGAGTTGTGTCCGTATGTTTTCAATCAATTCAAGCTTCATGATCGCTTTCTCCTGTCCCCAGACCTGAATGGGTCGGAGTGCGATCTCCATCGCGTTCTCAGGATTGGCCATCATCTCTTCCTTGAGATTCTGCATTTGACCACGGCATGCGTCCGTACCTGCGTCAAATGAGATCTGATAGTCCTCGAGCATCATTTCGACGATCGGCTTCTGCCATGGTTCCAGCTTCAGGTAGTCCATGAAAAGCTGCATGTCTCGCCGGTAGTAGTCCGGTTGAAAGACTTCATTAAAACCGGCCTGGGCTCCAAACTGTGCTGAAGCGGGTGCAGTGACACCCAAACACATCAATGTCGTCACCATGAGCGCTGCGAATGGGTTTCTGATGATGGCCGTCTTTTTGAAAGTCTTCATGTCTTTGAGCCTTGCTGATTTCGGTGGTGCTCGGGCGAGGTGCCAATCACCTGCCTAAAGGACGTATCGCTGAGTCAATTATGTCCTCTTAAATGGAAAAAAGCCCGGGATTCACACGTAGATCGTATTCACGAGTTCAATTGTAGGGTTTCTGGTCTGAAAGTCCCTCATGGACGCGGGGTGACGGTTCGGTTCTCGATCCGTTTTTCGGACGTGCATTGGACGATTCTGTCGACGTAGATTCCCGGGGTGTGAATGCAATTGGGGTCAAGGCTGCCGTTCTCGACGATTTCGTCCACCTCGACCACTGTGAACCTGCCACAGGCGGCCACGAGCGGATTGAAATTTCGTGCCGTCTTGTCAAAGATCAGATTTCCGCTCTTGTCGGATTTCCATGCCTTCACCAGCGACAGATCGGACCTGATGCCACGCTCCATGACATGGGTTTCGCCATCGAAGTCCTTGTGCTCTTTTCCTTCTGCAACGAGGGTTCCGACACCGGTCTTGGTGTAGAACGCCGGTATGCCTGCTCCGCCTGCTCTGAGCCTTTCGGCAAGTGTCCCCTGGGGATTGAATTCGACTTCAAGCTCTCCAGCCATGTACTGGCGCTCGAATTCGGCGTTTTCGCCGACGTACGAGCTGACCATTTTCTTGATCTGCCTTGTGGCGAGCAGCAGACCCAATCCCCAGTCATCGACTCCTGCGTTGTTACTGACGGCGGTCAGGTTTCCCACTCCGGAATCACGCAGCGCAATGACAAGGTTCTCAGGAAGGCCGCATAGACCGAAGCCACCCACGGCGATCAACATGCCGTCCTTGCAGATACCTTCCAGGGCCTGTTCCGCTGAATCAAAGACCTTGTTGGCCATGACTTCTCCAGAATCCAATTCACGAGTACGTACGATCCGATCTTCGGATTGTAGCGGGTCGTGACGGTGGGCTCCGGTCCGTGCGATCAGTTGGCCGTGGCCTGTCTCTGGGCTTTTCTTTCCGAATTGGTGGGGTCTTCCAGCATCAGTCTGATTTTCTTCAGAGACTTGTTCTGAATCTGCCTCACTCGCTCCTTGGTCACACCGATGATCTGTCCGACCTGCTCCAGTGTGAGTGCTCGTTTTGGCGTGTTCTCTTCAGATTCCGACGATTTCTCACTGGTCACGCCAAATCGAAGCTCAAGAACGGAGAGTTCTATGCTCGTCAAATCCGCTTCGTTGTTGATCACGATGTGCTTGACTTCCTGGGCGCACTCCTGCTCGTGGTTTCTTCGCAGGGTTTCGAGATGATCGGACCGCTCCATTGAGGGGTCGTATTCGGCTGGGAAGCGCTTTCTGTAGCGGGTGTCCTTCATGCCCTGCCGACTGAATGCCTTCAGGATGGCCCGGCAGGAATAGGTCGAGAACTTGAAGCCTCGTTCGCAGTCAAATTTGTCGACCGATCTCATGAGGGCCATGTTTCCTTCACTGATGAGATCCGCGAAATCGACGTCGCTGAGTCTGACTCTTTTGGCCATGGCGAGCACCAGTGCCAGGTTCGTCTCTGCGATCTGCCGTCTGTAGTTCTCCGAAACTGCGTTCCACTTGAGGAGTTCATGCTTCTGCTTGAGGCTGGGAAGTCGTCCATCGAGCTCGTCCTGGATCAGTCTCTGGCGGAATCTCGCATAATTGAACTTGAGAAAAAGGACTCTTTCCTGGGCCAGCGTGAGCACTGCAGAAGCCTTTTTGGCTGGCATTTTGACACTACCGGGCTTTCCGGTCGTTCCATCGTCCATCAGCGGGCGGTACCAACTGATGTCTGGCCGGGTGATCTCCTCGACGTCCTGAAAGATGTTGGATTCGGCGTCTTCCTTGTCAAACTCAGGCGAGACGATGTAATCGATGACTTTGCTCATCAACTTCTTGAGTTTGGCCTCTTCCGAGCTGTTGAGTGCTCGGAGCGACCCAGAGTTTTCGTGGCTTTTGAACCCGTGATCACAGGGGTCAGCCGGTCCCACCTGAACCAGGGGGGCGTCACTGCGTTCTGCTGAAAACGAAACCTCTTGCTCTCGACGGCCTGCAAGTCTGCGCTGCAATGGTGAGTTGGTGCCTGCAATTGACTGATTCATGACGAGTTGCTCCTGCATGGGGAAAACTGTGGACACATGGTGCCCTGTTAAATGATGTCCCCACAGGATGTGCTTCTAGTGACTCACTTGATTCCGGGTTCAGGAGTGCGGGGGTGTCGTTTGCAGTCGGCACCCCGTACACATCCGGGTCAAGTCGGTTTTCGAGTCATCCGGAAGTTCATCCGTAACATCAGGTCTATGGCATTGTGACATATTCGTTGCAGCACGTGGACGTTTTGAACGTTATTCTTGGCAACTTTGTGAAAAAAGACGCGAGGATTGCCCTCAGCGTCTTTAAACGAGCTTTTTATGTGAACGATTTTGAGATCAGCCACTATTCGGGCGTGTCACCGGACATGTCATAAACCCATGGTTCGATCATTCTTGACCATTCCAGGACTTCACCGGACTCGAAAAACAGCCCTAATTCACGTTCAGCGGCTTCTGGGCTGTCAGATCCATGAATCAGATTGAACGAGTTTGAAACTCCAAAATCACCACGAATGGTGCCTGCATCTGCCTTCGATCCGAATGTTGCGCCCATCATGTTTCTGCAGATGGCGATGGCTCCGCAGCCCTTCAGTGCCAGAACCAGCACAGGGGAACTCGTCATGAATGAAACGAGGCCCTCGTAGAAAGGCTTGCCTTCATGATCCTTGTAATGCGTTGCTGCCAGTTCACCTGAAATCTGGGTGAACTTCGCGCCGACGACTTCGAGGCCCTTGTCCTCAAATCGTGAAATGATCCGGCCCATCAGTCCACGCTGAATGGCATCCGGCTTCAAAATGATCAGGGTCGTTTCCATGAGAGCTCTCCAATTGGGGATATCGTGCTAATGACAGGGGCTGAAATCCTAGTCGAAAGATCTGGATAAGACGTACTCGATCCTCGTTCGATTAGAATTCTTCCATGGTCACGCCCGGCATGGAAGTCGGGCAATCCTGATGGGAATCACCTGCCTGGAGGCATGGCCCCTGGCTTGGCATGATTCCCACCAAGATGACACTCAAGTCCACGGGATCAATTTTCATGAGTGCCACCTCCGTGTCAGCCAAGAAGACCAAGAAGTCCGCATCAAGCGGTAAGACATCCAGAGGAAGTTCCGCCGAGGAGATGGCATCTCGTCAGCGTGAGATATCCGTCAGTGAATTCTTCGCGAAGAATCGTCACCTGCTGGGATTCGACAATCCCAGAAAGGCGATGTTGACCACTGTCAAGGAAGCCGTTGACAATGCTCTCGATGCCTGTGAGGAGGCTGGCATCCTCCCTGACATCTATGTCGAAGTTCTTCAGCTCACCGAGACCCGCTTCAGGATCACGATCCGAGACAACGGACCCGGGATTGTTCGAAAGCAGATTGAGAACATCTTCGGCAAGTTGCTGTACGGCTCCAAGTTCCATCGATTGAAGATGAGTCGAGGGCAGCAGGGAATCGGCATTTCCGCGGCTGGCATGTATGGATTGATGACCACCGGCCAGCCGGTCGTCATCGTCACGAAGGTCAAACGAAAAGCAAGCCATGAAGTCATCCTCAAAATGGATACTTCAAAGAACCGTGCGGACATGGTCAGTGAGACTGAACGTCCCGAATGCGACGAGCTCTTTTCCTCCGGAAGTGGAACGCAGGTCGCCATCGAACTTGAAGGCAAGTATTTGAAGGGCCGACAGTCAATCGATGAGTATCTCGAGCAGACTGCGATCGCCAATCCGCATGCGTCCATCACCTACGTCAATCCCACGAATGAACGTGCTGAGTTTCCTCGAGGTGTCGATGATCTGCCCCCCGAACCCACCGAGATCAAACCCCACCCCAAGGGAATCGAACTGGGCACCTTGATCCAGATGCTCGAGCGAACGACTTCAACTCAGCTTGGAGCCTTCTTCAAGAACGAATTCTGCCGGGTCGGCCCGAATGTGGCGAAGGAGATCTGTCGCAGGGCCGAACTCACCGATCGAACCTGGATCAAACAGGTCGAACATCGTGATGCCGAGAAGCTCTACGAGGCGATCCAGCAGGTGAAGATCATGTCACCTCCGACGAACTGTCTCGTTCCAATCGGCAGCAAGGCACTTCTGGCAGGCCTGCTCAAGGAAGTTGAAGCCGAATTCTTCGCGGCCTCTTCACGACCGCCAACGGTGTATCGAGGCAACCCTTTCCAGATCGAAGTTGGAATCGCCTACGGCGGAAAGCTCCCGGGTGACGAGCTCGCTCGTGTGCTTCGATTCGCCAACAGAGTCCCGCTTCTCTATCAGCAATCCGCATGCTGTTCATTCAAGGCTTCAATCGATGCCTCATGGAAAAACTACGGGTTGAGTCAAAGTCGTAGCAGCCTTCCATCAGGCCCTCTTGTGATCATGATCCACATGGCCAGCGTGTGGGTTCCCTTCACCAGCGAGTCCAAGGAGGCGATCGCCGACTACGACGAAATCCGCAAGGAGATCAGACTTGCGTTGCAGGAGTGTGGCCGAAAGCTTGGCAGCTACCTCAGGCGCAAGATGAAGATGAAGCGTGAATCGCAGCGTCGAGATGTTTTCGAGCGTTATATCGGTGAGATCGCCAAGGGCTGTGAAGCGATCACGGGTGCTGATGCGCATTCGATCTATGAAGCTTTGTCGGAACGTGCTTCCAGCAAGACGGCGGAAGCTGATCAGGTGCTCGATGATGAAGGAAAAATCGTTGACGATGGCGGACGGCTCGCCCACGACGACGGTGTCATCATTCGTGATCTGATTGGAGATGCCGGAGGGCCCATGGACGCTGATGGCGATCTCTTCGGAAGTTCATCGGCATCATCAACGAGCAAGAAGACAGTCAAGAAATCAGTCAAGAAGAAGCGTTCGCGAAGTACCAGCAGGAAGTAGTGTCCGAGAAGATGGCAAAGAAGAAAACAAAGTCCGCATCCAGACCTGGAACCAAGAAGAAGGTCGTCAAGAAGATTGTCAAGAAGGTCGTACGGAAGTCCTCCTCCGGCAGCGGAAAATCAACTGCGAAGAAGAAAGTCTCCAAGAAGGTTGCCAAGAAGGCATCTGCCTCTCAGAGATCGTTCCGATCTCCCGAGCGCGGGAAGGCGACCATTTCGAGAATTGACTCGATGGCACAATCAGTCGTCGACACCAGCCTTGCCATGCAGGACCCGTTCTTCGAGGTCCCGACCCGGACCGTTTCCAACATGCGCTTCAACAAGTCGAAGCGAATCCTGGAAATGGGAGAGAACACCCAGCGCAGGGAACTCTTCAATCTGAATCAAGCTCGAAAGTTCATGCAGACGGTTCTTCTTGCCAAGGGATGCAAGGACCTCGTCGAAGCCGGCAAGACCCTGAGCCTTCGAGGCATGTACTACAAGAGTCTCCATACCATCGAGGGGACCAAGGAAAAGACCTTCGATGATCAGTCCGAATCAGATGTGATTCTCGAGGATCTGGAAGTGACGCTTGAAACCCTTCGTGAGGATCTTCATATCTTCGCGAAGAAGCGAGGCACCATGGTGGGGAACATCACCATCTTCGACAACGGAGATGAGATCAACTGTCGCAAGATGGGGACCGGTGGGTATGCCATTCCCTCTATCTGCGAGCCAAATGTGGTGAAGTTCGGAAAGTGTGATGCCGATTTCGTTCTTCACGTTGAGAAGGACACCGTCTGGAGCCGTTTCAATGAAGACCGCTTCTGGGAAACACACAATTGCATTCTGACCGAGGGTTCCGGGCAGCCTCCGCGAGGCATGCGACGCTTGCTTCACCGATTGAACAAGGAACTCGGCCTGCCGATCTATTGTCTTCTCGACTGTGATCCATGGGGACATTACATCTACAGCGTGATCAAGCAGGGTTCGATCAACCTCGCCTACGAAAGCAAGAGAATGGCGGTTCCAGACGCGAAATACCTTGGTATTCGTGCCAATGACTACGAGCGATGCGGTCTCTCGGATGATGTGAAGATCGCTCTGAATGATCGGGATCGAACTCGAGCGAAGCAGATAGCCGAGTACCCATGGTTCCAGGACCGACGAGGGTGGCAGCGTGAGATCAAGAAGATGCTCGGGAACGGTTTCAAGATGGAAGTCGAAGCACTGATCACGAAAGACATCTCCTACGTGACCGAGCAGTACGTCCCCGAGCGACTTCGGGAGATGGATTTCCTGGATTGATGGCGCGTCTACGCCATCTGGTTTTCAACATCAGGGCCTGAGAGTGGCATGATGATCACGAAGTCACTTCCCTGCTCTGGAACAGAGTGGACTTCAATCCGGCCGCCGTGCATCTCGACGATCCGTCTTGTCGTTGGAAGGCCAAGGCCGCTGCCTCCTGATTTCGTGGAGACGTATGGATGGAAGATCTCCTCCAGTCTCTCTGGAGTGATTCCCTCCCCTTGATCGATCACGTGGAGTCGAAACGAGGTTTCGTCGCTTTCGAGTCGTATCAACAGCTCGCCATGACTTTTTCCATCAGGCTCGTCCTCCATGGCCTGCAAGGCATTGATAAGCAGGTTCAGAATCGCCTGCTTCAACAGACTTTCGTCCAGGCGTGCCATGATCGGCCCTTCCTGGAGGTCGGCCCTGAGCAGGATTCCCGAGCGATCGCATTGAGGGTGAAAGAAGTCCACAAGCTGATCAACGATCACACGTGCGTCTTGAAGGGTTGCAGCGAGTTTCATCCGGCCAGCGAACTGAAGGAAGTCCTCCAGAATCTCCCGGAGTCGTTCCGCTTCCCTCTCGAGTGCGTTCGTTCGTCGGACGACTCGGCCCGAAATGTCATCTTCCAGCTCGGCCTCTTCGATGTCTTCTCGAAGCAGCTGGGCGTTCAAGACCACGGTTGAGAGCGGGTTCTTGATTTCGTGCGCCAGTCCGCCGGTCATCGCTCCGAGCTCGGCCAGTCTTTCCGATGCCGCCGCGCGACGTTCAGCTTCCAGGGCTTGAGCCTCTCGTCTGGTGAGCCTCTTCTTGAGGATCACTGCCGTGATCACTGCCGTGATCAACGCTGCACAGAGAACCACTTCCAGGCTGAATGTCGCTTCAAAGCCCAGAGTCATTTTACCTATTCCGTTTTGAGTAGTGGGGGGCGTCCTCGTCTTCGGCCGCAACCCCGTTCATCCAGCAGCGTCGATGGTGAGCTTTCAGGCTGATGGGGTCGGAACCTGCGATCTGTTCACAGCCTTTGCCATGGTTGCACTCCAGCCCTTTTCACTCTTGCTGGCGCTGTAGAGGACTTGTTCCCCGTCCTTCAGCGTTCTGAAACCCTCGTTCTGTTCAATGACCGAGAAGTGAACAAAGATGTCCTGGTTGTCAGGTCCGACAATGAATCCGAATCCTTTTCGGGCATCGAACCATTTCACTTCGCCATGAACTTCGTTGAGTGTATCCATTGCCATCTAACGTCTTCTTTCTCTTTCTCGTCTCATTCAGGGATGCCCTGTAACGGTCGTACAGGACTCTTTTCTCCATTCTTATCGGATCAGAGGGTTTCCGCAACCCGTACCGAAATAAAAAAGGCAGGTGTCATTGAGACACCTGCCTTTCAAATCTTGTAATCCCTTGAGACCGTTGGGATTCCGGTCAAGGGCGGTTTTCAGAAGCCATCAGTTCGCTTCTGCAGCAGCCTCTTCTTTGAGAAGTGCCTTGCGGGAAACCTTGATTCGGCCGGTGTCATCCACATTGATGACCTTGACCTTGATCATGTCTCCGACTGAAACGACTTCGTCCACATTCTTGACGAACCCATCGGCGAGTTCCGAGATGTGGCACATTGCGTCAGTGCCCGGAGCCAGTTCCACGAAGCATCCAAAGTCCTTGGTGGAGACCACCTTGGCATCGTAGATGGATCCAACCTTGATTTCCGCGCCAAGTGCTTCCACTTCGGCTCTGGCCTGCATGCCGCCTTCGGCGTTGACGCTTGCGATGAAGACTGTTCCATCTTCTTCCACATCGACCTGAGCGCCGGTTCGTTCCTGAATGGAACGGATCGTCTTGCCGCCAGGACCGATGAGCTTGCCGATCTTGTCCGGATCGATCTTCACAGTCATGATTCGTGGAGCGTACTTCGAGATGTCCTCGCGTGGCTCCGGCATGACTTCCTTGATTTGATCGATGATCTGGAGTCGGCCCTTCTTGGCCTGCTCGAAGATGACTTCGATTTCATCGAGATCCAGGCCACGGGCCTTGAGGTCGAGCTGGATTCCGGTGATGCCATCAACGGTTCCGGAGACCTTGAAGTCCATTTCACCGAAGAAGTCCTCTTCACCGAGGATGTCGGTCACATGCGTGACCTTGCCTTCGCTTGAAGTGAATCGGCCGACCGAGATGCCCGCGCAGATGTTGATGATTGGAACGCCTGCATCCATCAGCGCCAGGCAACCGCCACAGACCGAGGCCATCGACGAGGAGCCGTTGGATTCGGTGATGTCGGAAACGAGTCGGATGGTGTACGGGAAGTCTTCGCTGGAAGGAAGAATGCCGAGCAATGACTTCTCGGCAAGCGAGCCGTGGCCGAGTTCACGTCGTCCGGGACCCATGATCCGGCCGGCTTCTCCGACGCAGAAGGGGGGGAAGTTGTAGTGAAGGTAGAACTTCTTGGCGTACTCGGGCATCAATCCGTCGACGATCTGCTCGCCCTTGATGGTGCCGAGAACGCAGGTCACAAGACTCTGTGTCTCACCACGCTGGAAGAATGCCGAACCGTGCGTTCTTTCAAAGATGGAAGCTTCCATCTCGATGTCTCGAATCACGTCGAGGCCGCGACCTTCCGCTCTGATGCCGTGTTCGGCGATCAGCATGTGGGTGATCTTCTTCTCCAGCTTTCGGAAGCATTCGACTGCTTCCTTCTTGCTGGTCTCGGCTGCCTTGTAGGTGACGTAGTCGCCACCCTCGGGAAGTTGGAAGTGCTCGTGGATGACCTTTTCTCGAAGTTCCGCGACCTTGTCGTTGCGGATCTTCTTGCCCTTGAGCTTGCGTGCTTCGACGAGTTCGTCGTAGATGGCGCCTTCGACGACCTTCATGACGTCTTCGCTTGGAAGTGCCAGCTTGCCCATTTTCTTTTCAGGAGCATTGCACTTTTCGCGAAGCTCTTCAATGAGCTCGAGAATCGGTGTGATGCCTTCGGCGATTCCGAATTTCATGGCCTCGAGAAGATCCGCTTCGCTGATTTCAGCGGCGCCGACTTCGATCATGTTGATTCCGTCCTTGTGACCGGAAAGAACGAGGTCGAGATCACTGAATTCGATCTGAGCCTGCGAGGGGTTCAGGACGAATTCCGCTCCGGCGTCGGTGTAGATTCGTGCCACGCGGATGGTCGCGATGGGGCCTTCGAATGGAGCATCCGAGATGTGCGCTGCGGCGGAAGCACCACAACATGCCACCACGTCGGCATCATTCTGGCCATCATGCGACATCACCCAGCATTGCAGCTGGACTTCATCGATGAAGCCATCGGGGAAGAGGGGCCGCATGGGGCGGTCCATCATTCGCATCGTCAGGATTTCCTTCTCACTCGGAGCGCCTTCGCGCTTCCGGAATCCACCGGGGAATTTGCCAGCTGCGCTGAGCTTTTCCCGGTAGTCACACTGCAGAGGGAAGAAATCAAGTCCCGGACGAGGATCGGCCCGGACACATGTTGAAAGTACGGCGGTGTCGCCGTAGGTGATGATCACCGAGCCTGAAGCAAGCCTGGCGACACGACCGGTTTCGATCCGCATGGTGCGGCCGCCGATCTCTCGTTCCACAACCGTTTTGGTCATGTTGTACTCCTGCCATCGAAACGCTGTGTTTCGTGGGGTTGTTTTAGATCGGAACAGAACCCGATCATTGTGTACCGCCCTCGGCAGAAGGCGATGTTCACGCACATGATGCGAATGAACATCGCCCACTGCCGCGTCAGCGGCTGAAGGGAAAGAAAACGATCCGGGACATGATCCCGGATCGCACAATTACTTTCTGAGGCCGAGCTTCTTGATCAGTGCCTGATACGCATCACG
>NYVB01000175.1 GCA_002684315.1 Planctomycetaceae bacterium
CAATCTGAACCCGATCGATCGCCGGGGCCTCAACGTCATGATCAGAAACGGCACCTTGTGGGTCGGTCACTCGATCAGCACCCCGGAGGATTCCAGAACCACCGCACGCTGGTATGAAATCGATCTCGATGGCTGGCCCTCGGCCGAACTTGGGGAGCCTTACCTTCTGCAAGCTGGCGAGATCAGGCCGGACTCCGACACGCACACCTTCTTCCCGGCGATCGCCGTGAACGGCGAGGGTCGTGCGGCCGTGGTCTACAGTCGAAGTTCCAGCACCGAGTTTCCGACTCTGGAAGTGGCGGGTCGTTTTCCGGATGATGCGCCCGGGACACTGGGTGCGCCTCTGACGCTCGCGGTCTCGGACGCGGTGCCCGGATCGCCGGGTGACGTCTATCGCTGGGGTGATTACTTCGATGCCACGATGGATCCGCTGGACGATCAGTTGTTCTGGTTCATCGGCGAGTTGTACGGCCCCAACGGTTGGCAGACCGAGATCGGGTCCTTCAGAGTCGCGCTGGTCGGTGACATCAATGGTGATGGCCTGATCGACGGACAGGACCTCGCGAAACTTCTCTCCGACTGGGGAACGGACGATCCCGACAGTGACCTCGATGGCTCGGGAACCGTCGCCGGCGGTGATCTGTCCCTGCTTCTTTCAAACTGGAGCTGATCAAGACCAAGGGGGACGACGCGTCGCCCTCCCATGTGAGCTGAGTCAGTGTCGGGATCAGCGACGTCTCCCACGTCTGGCTCAAGACCGTGCTGGGCCTCGCCGCCGTTTGAGTGTTCACTCCTGAGCGGGTGCTGCATCCCAGAGGACGAAGTCCTTTTCCGGGTCGCCGTCCTCGTCGAGGCCATCGCGTCCGACCGAGTAGATGAGAGGGCCTTCACTTCTTGCGAGGTAGCGAAGATCGAGTCCGTCGAACTGGTCACTTGGAACCGCTTCGAGGTGCTTCGGAACGAGCTGCTCGAGATGTTCCGGCCAACGACCGTGTTCCCTGCGCCACTGTTCGATCGCGATCGCGACGAGGGTTGCGTCCCGTTTCATTCTCAGCTCGTGGACGTGATTGGGAACGTTGTCGATCGCCGGCATGAATTCGTTCAGTGGAAAGGCGGAGGCGTATTTCTGGTAGCGCTCGAGGATCGAGTTGCTTCCTCGCTTCGAATAATCGGTGTGGATCACGGCTTCGTATCGACGTGCCGTTTCCAGCGGAAGCATCGGTGCCTCCCAGAAATTGGGCGTTGTCATTCTGGCTTCCTGATGGTCGAGATAGCCGTCCCAGATCTCCAGCGCTTCCGAACGAGAGGGTGTCATGGCCAGGGCGAAGGGTGCGATGGCGAAGCTGTCGATGCCCTCGGGCACCTGGGCGAATCCCAGTTCGCGGACGAGGGTGAACGCTTCCGGAAGGAGTTGCCCGTTGCTGCCGTAGACCCGCTGGGCGATGTCCTCGAAGGAGCGACGTTCATCCTCCAGGTCGACCGACTGACAGACTTCCTGCGCCGTCAACATCCGCGATAGTTCGATCAGCTGCTCGTTCCCGAAGAACTCCGGCCGGTGGATCAGGATGTCCCGGGTCGCCCTGAAGGTGACGGCCTCGACGTGCAATGCCACCAGTCGGCAGATCAGGAAACTGTGGGCCTGGGTGAGTCTTGCCAGTCCCAGAAGGGCTCTGAGATCGTCCACCGCGCGATCTGGTTGGTCCTGACGCACCGCGAGCATCAGGTCGCCCATGAGAAGCGCTTGCAGGTCGCCCCGCATGAGGGAGAGGTAGGCAAGTTCGACGGAGATGAGACTTCGGTCGTCGGCTGCCTCGAGTTCGATCCCAAGCGCCGGTCGTCCTGCGAGCTCGCGCACCCGTTCAATGATCGGCGTGGCTTGTCCATAGAACGCGGTCAGGTCGGCACGCTGCACCAGTTCGGATCCGAGCGCCCAGCTTGAGTTCCCGCTCATCGCTTCGGTCACCTTCGGCAGCAGGGTGGCTCGGTCTCCGCCCTCGGTGAGGGCCAGGCGGTCGAGTTCCGCCGGCACCGTCGAGAGGCCGGGCCAGGCCCGGTCTTTCGCGGGAATGCTGATGTTCCTGTTGTTCAACCGTTGAAGATGGTCGACGGTGATCGTCGGGGAGTCGAACCAGACGCGGCTGCCCAGGACGACCCACGCAAGCAGGCAGATCGAGACGACGGAACCGCTGAGAAGCACGGAACCCTTCATCACGTAGCGGGGGGTGCGCGCCAGATGCGAACGCTTGCGGATCATCGAGCGGCGGATGAGTCGCGCCGCACCGGCTTCATCACCGAAGTCCCCCAGCAGTGTCTCGGGCGAGCGCCCGTCGTCGAGCCCCTCCCGCAGGTGTTCCGCAAGGTCCTCGGCGACCGTGACTCGTTCGATCCGATGGAGACGGGTGCGTCGCGCGACCCGGAGGGTCAGGCGTTCGAGTTCGGCGGGCAGTTCGAAGGCGGCGATCGCGGCGCGTGCATCGAGTCGCCCCGTTTCCCGCCGAAAGAGAAGGTCGATGAGTGGTGTCTGAAAGAGAATGCGACGGGTGTACCCGTTTCGTGAGTCGGTCATGTGAGAACTCCCGGAAATCAACCCAGGGCGGGTTGGATGCATGGTTCGGAGGCCAGGACGCCAAGCGCATTCATCGCGGTGGTCACGGCGGCCCACTGCTTCGCTTCCTTCGCGAGGCGGGTTTTTCCACGCCCGGTGAGTCGGTAGTACTTCCGGGTGCGGCCGTTGGGGCCTTCACGCCGGGTGCTCGAGACAAGTTTCTGGGACTCGAGGTTGTAGAGCAGCGGATAGAGCGTCGACTGGCCCATCGCCAGGACGCCTTCGGAGCGCTTGGCGAGGGCATCCACCAGTTCGTAGCCGTACATCTCGCCGCCTTCAAGCAGCTTGAGGACGGCCACGGGGCCGGCGCCTCGCATCAGTTCACGTTCAATTCGCATCGGTCGGCTCCCAGAGATGAGTTTGCAGCACATACTATGCCAGACATAGCTACGAGCGGGAGTCGGGATGGATCCATCCGTTTCAAGATATTTTTGGTGGGCCTCCGACGCCCGCGGTTTCAGACGCGGTCCCCGAATCGCTGGATGACGTCCGGCGCTGGGGTGACTTCAATGGTGATGGCCTGATCGACGAACAGGATCTGTCCCTGCTGCTTTCAAAATTGAGCTGAACGGGAGGGCGACGCGTCGCCCTCCCTGATCAGCCGTTTCAGTGTCGGAGTCAGCGTTTCTTCGAACGACTCATCCCTCGTCTTCGTGGGCTCTCCGCGTTGGTATGAGCGGTGACATCCAGTTGCTCCAGCACGTCATCGACCAGCGAGATCGTGTCGAAGCCGGTCTTGATGAACAGCAGTCCCGTCGCCTTGTGGAAGTTGGTGGAGATGGTGGCACCTTCCTCGAGCTGGTCGATCATCTCCAATGCGGACACGATGTCGCTCTCTTCAAGACCCAGGCGAATCAACGGTTGGATGGACACCACCATGGAAATCATCGGGTCGGGTTTCATCCTCGATCCCGACTTTCGAGCATTCGGAGCGGGCTCCCTCAATCTCTTCTGCAGTGACGTGATCGCCCGTGTCAGAACGCGTCTGCGTTGATCCTCCCGATCATCTTGAGCGACCGGTCCGTCATCCCTTTTCTTCGTGAGCGGTTCGCTCGAATCAACCTGTTTTTTTTCGTCGACTTTGAGTGCATCTCCCGCAGGTGATTCGCTTTGAATGGTCGAAGTCTGTGCGAACGCCGTCGTCACTGCGAGCAAGCTCACGCAGAGACAGCATCGAGTCAGATGAAGCATGGCTCATCCTTTCCCGATCATGTGATCGGTTTGATTGTCATGGTGTCGTGCCTTCCCCGGTACGACTCGGGTGTCGAACGCAGCATCATTCCGTTTCTTGCAATGCGTTCTGATTTTTTCGAAATCAGAATCCTCTGATCACCCGGTCGAGGAATTCAGCGTCGTCAAGAAGCGTTGCGTCCTTCATGAAACGGCCCGCGAGTTGCAGGCCGATGGGGAGACCGTCGGCGTTTCGTCCCGCAGGTATCGAAAGAGTCGGCACACCGGCATGAGTCCATGGTCCGTTGAGTCGGCCATCGCCGGTCTCGGCGATTCCCATGGGTGCGCAACCGGTGGCGCCGGGTGCGAGCCAGGCATCGACGCCTTCCTTCGCGGTCAGCGTCTCGAGTGATGCTCTGAGTTCCAGAGGCGACGCGCGAACCAGTGCTCGTCGTGACTGGTCCAGGTCTTCGGACCGATCGAGCAGTGCGAGGGTTCTCGGGTCGTATCGTCGTTGGTGTGCGGCTCGCCAGACCGCGTGGACCTCGCAGGCCTCGATGGCACAGAGATCCATGTGGCGTTCGTGCAGTGCCTCGAAATCCGAAAACAGTTCGGTGGAGATCAGTTCGAATCCAGCACTTGTCAGAAGTTCGCAGACCATTCCGAAATGCGCCCGAGTGGCCCCGTCGCTCGCACGAAGATAGGCATCCGACGGGATGCCCAGACGTGGGGGGGTTGTTCGTGCAGTCCGGACCAGCGGTGTTCCCGACATGACGGAGTGGGTGGTGCGGATCTCATCGATCGTGCGGGCGAAACATCCGACGTGGTCGAGTGAAGGCGAGAGTTCAAGGCATCCGCTCCTGTCCACGAGATCGTAGGACGGCTTGAATCCATGAATGCCGCAGTACACGGCCGGTCTGATGATCGAGCCGACCGTCTGAGTTCCGATCGCGATGTCACAGAGTCCTGCGGCGACGGCGGCGGCCGAGCCGCTGCTCGAGCCACCGGGCGTATGTTCGAGGTCGTGGGGATTCTTCGTCGGTCCCGGTGCGATGAACGCGAATTCCGCGGTCACGGTCTTGCCCATGAGAATCGCTCCGGCATCCAGAAGTCGTTCCACCACGGGGGAGGCCGGACCTTCGAACGTCTCGGGCGGGAGTGATGTTCCCGCTCGGGTCTGGAAACCCTCGACGTTGAAGATGTCCTTCACACCCAGAGGTGTGCAGAAAAGCGGAGGACGGTCGTCGGCATCCGGGTGTCGTTCGAACAACGTCTCGATCCGATCACGAAGTCGAGTGAAGCGCGCCTCTTCCGGAAGAAACGCTTCGACCTCGGGTTCGATCCTGGTGAAGGAGGCTTCAAGCTCGTCGATCAACGCATCGGCACCGGCGCGGTCGAGTGTCGGCGGGACCGGACGAAGACGGTTTTCATTCTGCAGGTAGGCGTGGGACATGCCTCCATTCTATTGGAGGGACTCGCTGGTCGCTCATTCGGTAGACTGTGTTCGCCGTCATCCACACCTCGGAGGTTCCATGTCGCCGCGCGTACAAGCCTTGTTCAAGGAATGGCCTCTTCTGCTGAGCTATGGCTCGTTGATCGTCGTCCTCTTCTTCGGTTCGACTCTCTTCGGCGCCATGGGTGGCGGAATTTCCTTCAGCATCCTCTTCGCGTGGCTCTTCCTGGTGATCCTCTTCGCCGCATTCGGTGTCGTGCATCACGCCGAATGTCTGGCGCACAAACTGGGCGAACCGTATGGAACCTTGATACTCACGCTTTCAGTCATCGGCCTCGAGGTCCTGATGATCGTGACGGTCATGCTCACGAAGTCTGAAAATCCTGAAATGGCGCGTGACACCATGTTCGGTGTCCTCATGATCGTGGTGAACGGTCTGTTCGGAGGCGCGATCATCTTCGGTGCCTTGCGACACCGGATTCAGGAAGTGAATTTCAGAAGCACCGAGACCTACATCGGGGGCATCATCGTCCTCGTCGGGGTCGGACTCGTTCTTCCCGGCTTCGTCAAGGCAGAGCACCTG
>NYVB01000176.1 GCA_002684315.1 Planctomycetaceae bacterium
GCGTGCCTTGGCCCATCCGTCACCGTCTTCGACCATTCTGTCCAGAAGATCAGCTCGAAGCTTCTCGATCAGACGTGTCTGGTTTTCGGCATAATCCAGTGGATTCTTGCCGTTATCGAAGCGCCGAGCCATGGGATCCGCACCATACGTATCTTCATCCGTCGCGAATGCGAGCATGGGATCAGCACAGCGCTTGGCCACTTCATTGGGGTCTCCGAATCCGTACCCGAATTCGATCGCCCAGTAGTCGTATGGCCCAAGTGTTTCCATCGTGAAGGGGCCCTGTGCCTCGCCGGCATCGACATTGATGTTGACTGGGAGGTAGTCCATGACGCTGCCGGAGATCGGCTTTCCGGCCATTTCCTCGGTGTTCATCTCGGACAGGTCGTAGATGCCCGAACCCTTGAAATTATGCCTCAGACCAAGCGTGTGACCGACTTCATGCATGATCACGTCACGCAGCAGGGGGCCGATGTACCACTCGGGGACACCATCAAGTTGCTGGCCTTCCGAAGCGTCGCGACCGAACGCTTCAGAAAGAAGCTTGGGGCTCGTCTTCATGAGTGCGATGCTCATCGACTTCATGGCACGATTGGTGCAGATGGGTGAGATTCTCTCGACTTCGTGATCCACTTCGCCATCACCGGCGATCAGCGTTGTCGGCATCTTCAAGACGGGAGGCGTCACGGGAAGTCCGCGATTACGCCGCTCGGCGGCCTGTCGCATGAGCGAGCGTGCCGTCGTGTCGCGTTCTGCGGGAGCGGCAAGAAGGACTCTGGGGTCAAGGTGGGGTCGATCTTCCAACCAGGCGAGGGTGTCCGGGGTGAACCCTTCCATGGCCTGTTCGGGGATCTGGCGTTCCCATGTCTTCACCCAGCTGTTGACGAATCCTTCATCCATGACCACGTCGGCATCTAGGATCTGTCCGGTTTGAGGATGAACTCTGCTGGGTCCGATTGCGAAGCCCATGTTCGAATTGGTCCAGACGATGAAGTTGTATCGAGCGTCTTCGGGGTCCTTCTTCATGTGGGCGCCGGTGACGGCGTCCTGCTGATAGACCTCGATCGCATTGAAAATACCGATGTCTTCGAATGCCTTGTTCCACTCGAGGACACCTTCTCGAACCCATCGTCGATAGCGAACGGGGATGTTGTTTTCGAGATAGAAGACGATCGGTTCCTTGGGCGGGCTCAGTTCAAGGCTCTTGTCGGCCTTTTCGACGTGCCAGCGATTGATCAGGCGTTTCCAGGGCGAATCAGCTGAAGCATCACCGATGTCCTGGTAGCTCGTCGTGAAGTATCCAATGCGCTGGTCAGCTGTTCGCGGCTTGTAGCCCGAGGACTTCGGGATGTCACGCATCGAGTAGGCAAGCGTGATGAAGCGCCCGCTTCTGTCCGGCATTTCAAAGGCCAATTCGGTGTTTTTGGGGAAAGCCTTGGCTTTCTTGACCACAGCGAGGTTTGTCTTCGCGCCTGAAGTGATTCTTCCGAAGAAGTCACCCGAACCTCGAACGAACAGGTTGGTGGCATTGATGACAGGACCGCCGTTGGGGCCCATCGCCATGATTGGGACATCAAGGACGACACGGTCGGTGTTCACTCGAGCTGATGCCGAGCGACTCTGGCTGTCGCCGGTGGTACGAACGCCGAGGTTGGGTTCGACCAGAGCGATTCGTTTTCCGAATTTCTTCCACTTCGCGTAGAGCAGGCCATTCTGGACTGCCGCCATGTCGATTCCACTCGACACGGTCCAGCCAAGAAAGACATTTCGTTTCGAGTAGTCACGGGGAAGTTCCGCCAGAACCTGCTGGGTCTTGTTGTTCACCCAGAGGTGGTAGAGGGGGCGCTCGTCATCTTCAGTTGATTTCACTTCCGTGAAGCCCTTGGAGATGTCCGCAAACGGTGGGTAGTCGGGAGCATTCTGTGCCGCCGCGACTGGGGCCGAACCGGCACTTGCGAGAGCCACGGGCAGGACGACGGCAGAGGCCATCGTCAGAAGAAGGACAGTTGTCTTGGGCATCCAGAAATACTCCTGATCTTGAATCTGTCTTGAGGGGCTCACTGTTGAGCCTCCTCTGAGTTAACACGAGCTAGAGGTACCTGTTGAGACGACTGAACGTCGCATCAAGTTCTTCGTTTTTCCACGAATATGGGTCACGAGTCCACCTTTAAATCGGCATTATTCCCTTTCGTCCTATAACGGCATTCAGGGAAAATACAGGATGGCCCTCAGGTTATGGATCGGAGTGGTCATCAGGGGTACGAATTGGACGCATTTGCGGTCGACAAAAGCTCCAAAAGTACCTCTGGGGGGGTTGGATCGAGTTTTTTGACCATTTTCAGGTGAGACGAGCTGAACCCAGAGCGTCCCGCTTCTGCGATGACCGACTTCCAGAGACCAAGATCCCTTTCATTCAATAAATTTTCCCAGCCAACAACCACTGCCAGGTCTGCGCCTTCCAAAGTCACCTCACCAAACAGAGCGGTCTGCACCTCGGAATCAGGAGAAGACCAGAATGCATAGGCAGGAGGAGCCCCGAAAAGCGGGCCGCCCTCGTCCCTGAACTGAAGTGCGAACTCCAGTCCTTGTGGTGTCGACTCCTCGCCATCCGGGTTCTTCACTTGAGATGACTCAGGTACTGCAGGGCTGCCATTGGTGAGGTAGGGAAGAGCGGATGGCTCGAGTTCGATCGTCGCAATGCTGTCGATGCCCCCTCCAAGAATCTGCACCCCGAATGGTGAAGGGGGAAAGATCACACCGCCGGAACGAAGTGTTTTCTTCTCGGACTCCGTGATGGCAGGAGAGTCCAAGAGGATCTGTTCATATTTGGGGGATTGAGCGGCAAACAACAGAAGTGAAAAACCCCAACCTCTGATCTGCGACCAATTCAATTCCTTTCGTTCGGGATCCATCTGCTGGATGAACCTGAGGGCGATTCGTTCCCCGGACTCACGCCACGCACGTTCACGTTCCTTCCGGCTGGAATTGCCATCAAGCCCAAGAACGAATCCGAGATGAAGCTCATCGGTTTCGAGCGGTGCATCAAGCGATATCGAGATGAGAATGGGAAGCAGGACTTCAAGCCTGAATCTTTCATCACCATCAAGCGGCTCCCCATCATCGGTGTCACGAACTTGAAATCCGACCCTTTGAGCGCTCATGACGGCGCCTGCACCTGTGAATCTGAGGTAGGCATCCACCGCTCCTGGAATGACCTTGTCTTCGAAGAAACGTTCTATCCGTTGTTCGTTCTTCTCGCCGAACTCTCGAATGGCCCATAGTTTCGCGATTCGAAGCCAGAGGATTCCGGACTCCACTCTCTGGACCAGATCCCCCCAGACACCTCGAACGGGACGGGGATCCTCGAACCAGAACGTCGACGAACCAAGGGCGCCATTCAGTCTGCTCCAGCCGTTGTGACCGGAAAGTTCATCAGGAAGGTCCGAGTCAAATTGAGCCTGGAACATAAGCTCCCCCGACTCATCGCGTTGGCCATCCTGTCCATAGGCTTGTTCAAGACGTCGTATTTCGGTGTTGGATGGCGCGCTGTCACTGAAGGTCCTTTGAGGTCCATCAGCGTTCTCCTGCATCTTGATGCGAAACTCGCGCTTCGAACAGGCAAGGAGACATGTCATGGTGAGACCTGCCATCAGGCATGCCACCATCGGCTTCGTCATGTTGGCGTTGAACCGCAGGGCATTGAGAGAGATCATTGAGATCCTTTCACAAGATGCGCTGCAAGCCGGACCTTGAAATCGACCATGCCATTCGAAGCCTCGAAATCCTCGATGAATGACTTGAGCCCTTGAAGGGGGACTTTGTGAACGACGATCGATTCACCTTCGATTCCACCACCAGGCTGTGTCTGTCGCAACCCATGGGCTCGAACAAGGTGAACCACCTCGTCGGCAAGTCCCGCACTGCTTGGACCAGAGAAAAGAGGTTCAATCGACTCAGCGGTGTACCCGGTCTCTTCGAGCAGTTCTCTGTGTGCGGCCTCTTGAAATGACTCCGGTGCGGAGTCTCCCACGAGGCCTGCAGGAAGCTCGAGGACCTTCACCGCGACTGGTGCACGGTACTGCTCCACGAGAACAAGTTGCTCCTCATCGTTGACTGCGATGATGCCCACCACACCCGTCGCATGTGTGCGGGTGACATATTCCCAGCCATGGTCGGAAAGGAACATGAGGTGCTTGCCTCGATGAAAACAGTGGGGCTGGGATTCGGAATTTTGGTTCATGGTGAGTTAGAATATCCACTATGGAAGCACCACATGATCGAAAAGCGCGTAATCGAACCGGTTCCAGGCTTGCTCCTTTCGGTACCACGATCTTTTCAACCATCACTGCCAAGGCCAATGCATCCGGGGCGATCAATCTTGGGCAGGGATTTCCCGACAGCGATCCTCCCCGGGAACTGATCGAACTCGTCTCCGACATGCACCATGCCGGAAGAAACCAGTACTCGCCGATGCCTGGTCTTCCATCGCTGAGATCCGCGGTTTCCAAGGACAGAGAGCGACGTGGATTCACGTCCTGGGACCCTGATTCCGAGATCACCATCACCAGCGGAGCCACCGAGGCTCTGGCAGCGACATTTCTGGGTCTTCTCGAGATTGGTGATGAAGTCATTCTGTTTGACCCGGCATATGACGCCTATCCCGCCGGTATCTCGATGTCAGGAGCCGTCCCGGTCAGGCTTTCGACGGAAGACGATGATTTTCAGATCACACGTTCCGCGCTGGAATCAGCCCTGACATCCCGGACGAAGATGGTCGTTTTGAACACTCCCTGGAACCCGACCGGCCGAGTCGTCTCCGAATCTGAAATCGAGCTGATCGCGGACCTGTGCCGACGTCATGACCTGATCTGCATCAGTGACGAGGTCTACGAACGCCTCGTCTTCGAGGGGCGGCACCGCTCGATCGCTGACCTGCCGGGCATGCGCGAACGCTCCGTGGTCGTCTCCAGCCTCGGCAAGAGGTATTCATGCACCGGATGGAAAATCGGTTGGGCCTGTGCTTCAGAGCCTATGACGGAGGCGATTCGAGCGGCGCATCAGTTCCTGGTGTTCTCCGTACCTGAGCCCCTGCAACATGCAGCGCACCACGCATTGACCAGATTGGATGAAGCGTGGGAGCAGGACCTTCATGAAACCTATCGGCATCGAAGGACCCTGTTGTTCGATGGACTCCGCTCCGCTGGACTTCGCCCGCGCGTCACGGAAGGCAGCTACTTCATCCTTGCGGAGACCGGCAAGGACGACGTCGATGATGTGGCATTCTGTGAACGCATGATCTCGGATGCTCGGGTGGCGGCGATACCAGCAAGCATATTCACCCATCAGGGATCCGGATGTCGTTCACACGTTCGCTTCGCCTTCTGCAAGGCTGAGCGTGATCTGACCGAGGCCATCGCTAGGATCACCAGAATGAGATCAGGAACCTGAGTGCGCATCTTCGCACCGAGAAGCACGCAGATGGCGGAAGGAAGCCCCATGAATCGAATCGTGTTACTGACGGATGGTGGTATCGAGTCTCTGGTGACCGCATCGCTGATCCTCAAGGACGTTCAGCGAACATCGTCAACCCTGGATCGATTCACGCTCGGGTGCCAGATCGATCATTCCAACGAATGTCCCGAACTGGTCTCGTCTCGAAAGAGCTGCATTGAAGCGCAGTCGAATCTGATCGATTCCGAAGCGACCGAATTCATGCCGCGAAACGCATCTCTCATCTCCGTTCTGGCTCGAGCGATTGAACACGCCGGCCCCAAAGGACGCCTTTACTGGCCTGTCCGCTGCGGTACTGAGGTCCATCTGCTTCAGAAGACGATGGACGCGGTGACCGCTTTGATTCGTCTCAACACGATCATCACCGGCAGCCCTGGACCGGAACTGATCCTGCCCATGATCGATCTCGATCACGAGCAGGTCACCGAACTGGCTGGCGAGCTTGATGCGCCCCTCCAATCCGGGTGGCCATGCCGCAGTTCTTCGGTGTCCCCATGCACCTCATGCGCGAGCTGCATGGCATGGGATTCGGCCTTGACGGCATCCGGTCTGATTCTGGTTCGGACTGAAATGTCCCGGGAGGGTCCCTGAGTCCATTTTTTTGATCTTTTCAGGCATCTCTTCCGCCCTTGGCCTCTTGAGTCCGGGGCCATTTCCTTGTACTGTTCTCGATTCTCCCACAACTGCTAGGAAACGGAGCACACCGTGTACGCGATCATTGAAGACAGTGGAACTCAGATCAAAGTCTCAGAAGGCGATGTCATCGACGTCGATCTTCGTGAAAGAGATGACGATTCCCCAATCAAGTTCGAACGAGTGCTCGCAATCGGAGACACATCGAATGAGGATGCCGCCCGTGTCGGCATGCCCTACATCGATGGTGCCTCAGTGACTGCTGAAGTCATCGAGGAGATCAAGGAAGACAAGATCCACGTGATCAAGTTCAAGCGTCGCAAGGGCTACCGCCGCAAGATCGGCCACCGCCAGCGAATGCTTCGAATCAAGATCGGTGCGATCTCAGGGTAATCAAGTTCCCTGTCAATCGATTCATCAGGAGCGCCAGAGATGGCGCTCCTGTCTTTTTACATGATTCACGTTCTTCCGAGAAGCTCACGAACCTTGTCGGGCGACTCCGGCGCACGTGTGCGACAACTGAGGCGTGCCGCTTCACAGCATGCCATGATCGACTCGATCTGTTCGGGTTGAGCTGCATTCCTGCTGCCCTTGGAAGAATCAACGATCTGAGTGGCGAGACTTGCACAGTGAAATGCAAACGGATCATTCAGTGGTTGCCCGACATCGAGCATCGTCCCATCCGGCTTGCACCATGAGATCGTGTTCTCCATCACGTCAAGAATTCCGGATGGTCCCATGATGCGAAGGCATCTCTGCCAATCAAGTTGATCACTGACGGAAAGTGTCGCGGTCGCTCGGGGAACGCATCGCACGAGCGCGGAAAGATAGCCCGTGATTCCCGATAGATCGTCCGAGACATTGTCAGCGTGATGACGACCGGGTTGAGAGGATTGAACGTCCGTCGCGCCAACCAGCATCGCGTCGATCATTTCCGGGGTCCCGAGCAGAGCGTGAATCACACAGAACGCATCATGCAGTCGGCCATGAAGCGTTCCTTGGCCTTCCGAACAGTGCCCGGTGAAATGCACGGATGAAATGGGGCCGAAATCATGCAGGACCTGCTCAAGAGAGCGGAACCCTGGGGATTGGGTGAACGTGCCAAGCACGACTGGAGTGGTCGAGTCTGATTTGACCAGGACCGAAGGCTCGAGGCTCAGGAACGTGCGTGAGCCCTGGACCAGTGATGGCGTGAACTCGGGATCTGCGACCACGAGATCGAATTCGTCGCTTGGGTTGGTGCCATTGCGCAGATCATCAGCTGGTTCCAGTGCGAAGAAGTCACCCAGACTTTTGGCGACTGCGGGATCGGAACTGCCAACGAAACGGACCTCTGCGGTTGTTTCACGACCGATGCCCTTGAGCAGCTCAAGGGTGTGCAGCGAACCCCAGAGACCGATGGAATCTGTCTCTGGCTGGGCGCTGCTCGTGATGTCGTCGATCCCGGAAGTGTTCATGGTTTCATTTTACCCGGATACGACAGACGCACTCGCGGATATACTGAAATTGGAAAGGTGATCGCTCCGTCGACGAATGTCTTCGGGGAGGAAAGTCCGAGCACGACAGGACACGGTGGTGGGTAACGCCCACCGACTTCTGGTTGCAAGTCAGGGAAAGTGCCACAGAGAACAGAC
>NYVB01000191.1 GCA_002684315.1 Planctomycetaceae bacterium
TATGAAATCCAGCGTCTTCTGGATCGATCGACCTTTCGGATCGGAACCGGGCATGTTTCCATCCGCCATCAATGCAAGTGCGCACAGGGAGGCGATGCCCACGTTCTTTCCGTAGCGTCCAAGTCCGAATGAACCATCGTCGCTCTGGGAGGCGACAAGGAAATCCATTCCACGGCGACACGATTCGATCAGTTCCGGAGTCATTTCAATGAACTCTTCGGATGTCGATGACGATGAGTCGACGATGACCGGCGACACCGTGGGTGCGTCAGGGACATCGATCGGAGTCGATTCCTGATGCGAGGAGATGATCATGAAGACGGAAAGAATCAATGCATGGGAGATCATTGCGAGGCTTCCTCCGCGAGTCTTCGATAATAGGCTTCGGTCAAAGAGCGATATCGTCGTGAGATCGATTCACGCATTCCCTGTCGGATCACTTCGCGGACACGTTCGGGAAGTCGACCCCACTCGACGTCGGATTCCTCCAGAAGAACACCCTCCGGGGCTGCTTGAACAATGTTCGAGATCTCGGATTCGTCGGAACCGGATCCTTCCGCCTGGTTCCTTTCAGATGCAGTGGTCTCACCGCCGTTTTCTTCACTGGGTGAATTCGATGGAGGCTCGCTGGTCGACTCCTGGGAGGAAGAAGAGGATGAAGACGATGAGGAACTCGAGGAGTTCTCCTCCTGTTGTCGACGCTTCGCCTCGTCGATCACGGCATCAAGTCGGGCGATGATGCTCTTCTGCAGTCGTTGAAGATCGAGTCCCACGTCGGACTCCCTCTGGATGATCTCAGCCGCGACACTCATGTCGGTGATGGCTGACTCGAGATCCGACTGGATCTCTCTCTCCTGAAGCCTGTCTTCAAGATTCTTTCGGTCACGCTTCTCGAGAAGTGATTCTTTCTCATCGGACTCCTCCTCGATGCCGAGGAGTTCATCGAGGGATTTCGGTGGATCGTCTTCTGATGGTTCGATGGGAGGTGCATCCTGCGAGAGTGCGACGGTGCAGTTCGATGAAACGGGAGTGCATGTCAATGAAAGAAGTGAAATCATGATTGTGGCGCTGACATGTTTCATTGTTCATCACCTTCCTTCACGGGTTGATCCTGTTCCATCATCTGCTCGAGCAAACGTGTTCCAAGGTCATGGAGACGTTTCTGCATGTCGGCGATGTCGTCGAAAGTTCGCGTGTCACCGTCGGAATTCTGTTCGGCCCTGATCGTTCGAGCATACACCTGTTCCTGGAGTGCGCGAAGCATTTCAAGTTCGGCAAGTGGTGGAATCAGTGGTTCGGGCTGGGAATCGGACGAGCCATCTGCGGACTCCTCACCACCTGCCTGAGACCCTTGTTCATTCCGTTGGAAGGTCTCTTGTTGTGGAGGATCATCCTGAAGCGCGGAGACGAGATTGAGTATCGAATCCATGATCATTGATTCCTGATCGAGAGTTCGCAGGTCGATATCCCCCTCGGAAAGCGTCTCACTGACATCGAGCGACCAGGCATCGACCATCTCATGGATGCCGGTCACAAGGAGGCTCTCGGTCAGATCGGGATGCAACTCGAGCAATTCCTCGAGTTGAAGTCGTATCGACTCCTGGTCGATCGAAAGACGCCTGAGTCGCATGGTCTGACGTCGTGATGGTCCGTCGACGATCTCACCGAGCAGGTCGGAGCTTTCCAGATAGATCGAAGCCTGAAGATCGGAGAGATCGAGATAAGTGGATCGGATTTCGTCCTTTCTTCGATCTTCGGCCTTCTTTCGAGCGGATTCCTGTTCGGTTCGGGCGAGCTCGAGAGCGCTTCGAAGCGAATCAAGACTCTCCCTGAGACGATCTCGGATGCGATCTTCATCGAGAGGACGCTCACGAACACGAACCATGACGGCTTCCTGGGAACTGGACGCTTCAAGGATCCTTCGAGCGATTCGTTGTCCACCGGAAACATCGGATCCGGCTTCGATTGCGACGTTGGCCGTGTTTCTCGTCAGGGTCTCCGTGTTTCGAAAGAAAGTGGTGATGCGTGATTCAAGTTCATCGATCGGGCCATCCGCAAGACGTGCAAGTTCGATGATCCTTTGCTCGTTGGTGTCGACGAGGACCTCGATCGATCTGACCAGATCAGAGAGGATGCGGGCCAGTTCTTCAGCTTGAGCGGCCGGATCCTGCTCGAGATCCTTCATCATCTCTTCAAGTGTGCGCAACACCTCGTTCTGCAGGTCGGATGCTCTCTCCATCTGGTTTTCGTCGATTCTTTCCGAGGAACGCTCCATCTTTTCCGAGAGCTCCGAACGCTGCGCCCGCTCGGCGGCGCTGCGAAGGGCTTCGGATCTCGATGCCTGGGATTCGTCCATCAATTCACCCTTCTCACGAAGGGATCGAGAGAGGTCCTGTGAACGGTCCACGAGCGCCATCTGTTCACTGGAAAGATCATCGATCGAATCGATCTCCTCTTCGGACATCTCCGAGATGTCCCTTCCGACGAGTTCGCGTCCAAGCTCTTCCGTTCTTCTATTCACCTCTTCCATCGATCCGATGAGATCGGAAAGCTGTCTTGAAACCACCCATTCATCCTGGTTTCGGTCAAGCAGGGTGATGAGATCGGAGAGTTCCGCGCGGACCTCCCGTTGCAGATCCGAGATCGCCTCGACCTCCTCCTCGGCGGGACCGGTCTCGGAGTCGGAGGATCTGATTCTGTCCTGTGCGGAGGAGGATGCCCGACCGGCCATGTTGAGAAGATCGCGAGACTGTTCGAGAACCTCCTCCATGAACGAGTCATCGAGCCTGTTTCTTTTCAAGCGATCCTGGAGTTGTTCGATCGCAGCGTCCGTTGCCGAGATGCGCCGGGTGATTCTGGCCTGTTCGGAAGCGACTTCGCTCGGTCCGGTGGTCATCCGCTCGAGGTTGTCACTCTGCAGTTCATCGAGGCGGATGGCATTTCGCCGTACCGAAGATATCTGTGATTGAATGTTGGACATGAATTCGATCCGGTCGATGACCTGCATGCTTCGAATGCTCGAGGTCACCTCGGGACGATCCATTCCGGACCAATGGACATCACGCGTGATCGACAGAATCTCGATCACATCTCCCACCTCGGGGTTCAAGGTCGAGACATCGATATTCCGTTCTATGACGACGAGCGGACCGGGATCATCGGCGTGAAAGACCTCGCCCGGTTCCGTCGTCACCGATGTCGGTGTTCTTCTGCGGGCGATCATCCTGCTGGATTCGATCATGATGTCGTCGCGAGATTCCGAACGCAGTGGAATGACGGCTTCGGAAAGTATCCGTTCATCTGAATTCGGTTCAAGCATCACGGTGACGGGAAATCGGTCCTCCACGACGTCGATCGTGAAGGTGATTTCATCGGGGTTCAGAATTCCATGTTCATCAACCAATGTGAACACGGAACCGATTCTCTCCTCGAGTTCCCTTTCCAGATACCAGGTTGAAGGGTCATTGGAATCGACCGAGAAGGTCGCACCGACTCCGAGTTGACCGAACGTGGTTTCAAGCCATTGCTCGTCCACCGGATCGGGAACGGGAAGAGGCTTCTTCATGTCGAAAATGAATGATGCGGTCGAGCCCTCAAGAAACGGTGTTTCAGGAGAAGACCTGAAATCGTGACCGGTTCCAAGATCGATTCGGACGCCTTCGACCACCGAATCTGCATAGTCCGGTGGAATGATGGTGAGCATGGTGGACTCGATCGACGGTGGATCCACGAGACGGATGCGAATCGGTTCGGATTCATGATCATGGGTCATGAAGACCGCCTGAAGAACATCGCCATCCAGATCGACGAGACGTTCGAAGTCACCATCACCCTGAGGGGTGAGTACGACCTTGCGTGATGGATTCGAGTCGTCGACTGAGTCTATTCGCACCGTGATTCTCGTGTCCGCGGGGTCACCTGTCGTGAGACGCCCTCTCAACATGAAGGGTGCACCACGGGGGTGGACGGAATCCGAATCATGTAGTGGAAGCACCGTGGTCGTCGAGGGCCACATCGTCGAACCAAGTGGCAGAAGCGATCTGCTGAGCCCGATGATCGTGGATGAATTCCAGAAGATCAGGGCGCAGACGAGAATCAGAATGGTGGTGCATGCACTGAATGAGGCGAAGAGGGATGGTTTGCTGCGAACGATCGATGATATTTCGGAACTCGAGCGTTCCATCAAGATCCGAGCATCGGAAATCGACTTCATCATCAGTGGATTTCCGGTCATCGATTTCTTCGATGAAAACTCGACGGCCGTGGCGAGTCTGCTCTTCAACGATGGTAGAGCGGACTCTATTCGAAGCGCTATTTCGACGAGAGGTGGATTGAATCGGATGGAAGGGATCAGATCTCGAATGATGAATCGAACCAGGAGGAAGAGACCGGCGAGAAGAAGAATCAGGCGAAAGAAGGATGGGAGACGGACCAGGGCGTCGATCAGGCTCGAAAGCAGAAGCCAGGTGATGACCATGGAAACGATCAAGGCGAACGACCTGATGATCAGGCGGCCACGGATCCGGCGACGGACATTCTCCATGTGTTGGGTGAGGTCGATCATGTCATTCGCAACGCTCGCCTGAGCGTCCATTCGACTCCGAGAAGAGAAAGAAGAAGGATGAAGAAGAACCATGAGTTCCAGATCGACACCGTGATGGGATTTTCAATGAGAACATCTCGATTCGGAAGCGCATCGGGAAGATCCTCGAATGAATCCCCTTTCAGAACAAGTCCACCCGTTTCACGTGAGAACACTTCAAGGAACCCGTGATCGGGATCGAGGTTTCGATATTCATCATCAGGCATGCGAACCTGGATGGAGGAATTCATCGTGTCACCGAACAGTCCCTGGGCTCGGGGACTCGAGAACCGAAGTTCGAACTCGCCTTCATCAAGTGGAGTCCATTGAGCCGACCACTCCGCACCGTCGTTTTCACGAACCAGCTCCACTTCGGCGATCTGATCACCATCCATGCCGGTGACGCTGATGATCACGAGATCATCAAGTTCGTCAGACACCAGTTCATCGAAGACACTGAGGCGAATCGTGGTGGGTGTTCCGGGTGAGGCTGCCTGTGAATCGAGTGAAAGTTCACCGATCCGACCACCTGAATCGATCGATTGACGTGCCATCAGGCGAAGTATTCCGACCCACCACCGATCGGTCAGGTCCTCACCGCGTCCGAAGCGCCATCTCCAGATGTCGTCGAAGGTGGAATAGATGATCTGACCGGCTCCGAATCGCATCATCACCACCCCGGGATGTCCGATCTCATCCTGATCGACGACTCGGGCCAGAATCTCGGTCGTGGGTTTCAATTTTCGATCGTCGATCCTTTGAACGGATCTGAGAAGTGACCAACCCGTGCTTCGCAATGACAATTCCGGGATCCAACCATCGATCGAAACCGGATCGACGACGAACAATCCGAGATCGGTGGCGGTCTTGGTGGGTTCCACCACGACTCCACCGGTGATTTCACCGAGGTCGAAGGGTGGACTGAAGGGAAGAAGATCCTCGAGAGGTGTCCCCTTCCAGGTCGAGGGAGTCGAACGCCCGCCACCAATCCAGAGGAGTCCCGTTCCTTCGGAGGCGACACTCTCGGAGAAGAGTTCAAGTTGTTGATCTGTGAAGAATCCGGCTGGAACATCGCCGATGATGATCAGGTCGAATTGGTCGAGTTCCTCATCGGTACGTGGCAGTCTCTCGAGAGGAAGATCACCTTCCTGAGCGAACTCGAGGTCCGCTGAAAGAAGCATGATCGAACTGTCGATCGATTCTTCTCGAATCAGCAGGTTCTTGAGATATCGATATTCCCACCTGGGGTATCCCTCGATGTAGAGGATTCTGATCGGGCGATCGATGACGTCGATCCGGATGATGCGTTCATTGTTTCCGGCGATGAGGTCGTCATCACCGGCGATCAACTCCACTCTCATCTTTCGTGGTCCTGCATCATTGAGGGTTGCCGTGAGAAGGATCCGGGGGTCTTCGGGATCGATGACGACGGTTCGTTCGTCAAGGACGACATCCGTTTCATCATCACGAAGTCGTACGATCACTTCGGGGGTTTCATCGTTACCGGTGGTGGCGCAGGTGATGACGATGGGAACGGAATCCTTGACGAAGACGTTCGAAGGATGCTCGACATCGATGATGCCTATGTCGCTGACCGGTGAAGAGGAACCCAGGGCCACCGTGAACACGGGTATGGAACTCGCTTCAAGTCGTCTCAGAAGACCGCGGTCGGGAATCGAGGGTGTCCGACCGTCACTGAAGAGGATGATTCCACTCAAGGATCGACCGGTCAGCGCGTCAAGGACCGTTTCCATCGATCCGTTGATATCGGTTCGCCATCCATTGGGGGGTTCCATTCTCGGTGTGGTCCGCTCCCCTTCGCCATCGCTTGAATTCATCGGGAGTGAGAAGGGGTTGGATGCGAATCCGAACCATCTCAGATCACTTCGAGATGAAACCTGATCCAGAATCCCCTGATTCTCAAGAAGAATCGAATTGAGTTGTTCATCACGCGTGATCCTCTCCATGGACTCTTCGACATCCTTGATGTTCATCGATGATGATCTATCCAACATCGCGATCACCACATCACTTTCCACGCTCTCCCTGGGGAAGGTCACTTGTGGTCCGGTGATGAGCAGGACGAGGAGAAGGAGGATCGCTGTTCTGAGAGAGAAGAGAATGGCCCGGCTTGATCGCGATCCGCGCAATCCCCAGTAACTCCATGCCGCCAAGGCGATCGAGCAGATGAGGATGATGAACCAGAGACCCTCGGGCAATGGGTGGGCGAAAGTCAGACGAAGACCGGTCGCGTCATCGGGAAGGGTGCCCAGATCGAAGAATCGTCCGAGGAGGTCACGCATGGCGAGCCCCCTCACTCGTTCCGGTGTTCACTTCCATGACCCTGGCATTTGAAAAACGTCTGTTCAGGATGGTTTCAAGGAACACGATGATCAGAACCAGAACCAGAAGGAGGATCGACAAGGTCGAACCGTTGCGATCATCCGAGAACCTGTCTTGAATGTCCTTGAACTCGCTGACCTTCCATGGACCGAGGTTTTCAAGCCAGCGCTGAACCCTTTCAGTGGTCACCAACGTCGGATCACACGCCTCGATATCGGGGTTGACGGCCAACGAGGAGATCATGCGACCGCTCGAATTCAGAACTCTCCAGCCGCCCGTCTGGATCAGGGGTTCGAGTGGTCTTCCCTCTTTCGAAAGAGTGATGGATCGTCCGGTGGTCGATACCAGTTCCCGCGCTGCAACAAGGGGTATCTCGTCGTCCGATCCGGAGATCACGGAACGAGACTCCGACTTGAGACTCGAACCACGTCGAATCAGTTCCTGCATGAGAGGAACCATGAGTGGTTTCACGGGAAGGTTGGTCCATTGTTCACTGGGAGAAGCGGCCAGAAGCGCGATCGCACCGGACCGCTCTTCGTTCGTGTCCCACACCACGAGAAATGGACGGTCGTCATTGCCGGCGAGAATGGTCTCGGCTCTTGAATTGGTGTTGTCGATGTCGATGAGACGTGACACCGTGATCGATGATGACAGATCATCCAACTCGTCGTCGATCATCGTAAGAATGTCGGTCTTCCCGTGAATGGAGGAAAGTCCGATCGGCTCCGACGAGGTGATGACCTCGGGGTTCGATTCGAGATCGGGGTCGAAGGTGGACTTGAATTCATCAAGCCAATCATGAACGATCGAGTCCTGTGGTGGTGTGAAGAGAATGAACCCGCCTGATTTCGAAAAACGGTCGAGTGCATCCCATCCGGATGATTGAAGGAGATCGGGTCGGTTCACGATGACTGCGTCGAATGATTCAAGTCTTCTTTCGTCGATTGAAACGGGGTCCAGAAGATCGATCGATATGGATCCGCTCTGGGTCGGATCGAGTGAACGCGTCATCCATTGCGTGGAACCGACATTCTCGACGCTGGCGGCATCGAGAAAATCCTCTCTGTCGATCATCGCGACCCTGATCACATCCGATGTGTTCGCGACACGAGAGAGTTTCGAGGCGTTGGGGAGGATCCGTTCATCGATGATGGCGTCGATGATGGTGGAGCCGTCGGTGGCGGCATCTTCGGTGCGGACGAAGAACTCGAACTCCAATGATGATCGATCGCTTCCCGCTGGAATGGAGAGACCGCGTGGTGGGGTGCCGTCGGTGGCGGTGCCGGTCAGTCGAATCGTGTTTTTCGTCGCCCGGGAGACATCACCAAGTCTTCGCACTTCGATGTCCGCGATCATCGTGGATGATGATGAGAGTTCTGAAAGTGATTTTCTGAAGGACATCGACTCGATCGCGAGAATCGATTTCGGTTCTGTGAACGGTTGATTCGTGAAAAGCTCGACGCCCTCGAGATCATCCCAGGTGATTCGTTCAAGTGGTGTGAAATCGAGCGTGCTCGACGAGGCGACGAACGCTCCCCTTCTCGAAGAACCGATCATCACGACGGTGGAGGAAGGTGATTCGGACGACGACTCGATGAGAGTGCGTGCGGACGTCATCGCGGCGGTGAGGTTCGAAGAGGTCGGGCTGGGCTCGAGTGAGCGAAGCGTCTCTCGAACCCGCTCCTTGTTGATCGTCGGTTGGTCGATGATCGGTGCGCCCGAACGAGCGGTTCCCACGAGGGCCATCTTCGTGCCCGCGGGAAGGGAGTCGATCAATTCGACGGCTTGTGTGATGTTGCGTTCGAGTTCGGGGATACCCTCCTCGTCACGGATACCCGAGACAACACCGTCATCGACGATGAGCACGACCAGTCCGGAACCGATCCCGGAAAGCGGTGAGTTCCGGATCAAAGGTTGTGCGAGGGCCGAACCAAGCAGGAGAAGTGCAAGACATCTCAAGGTGAGGAGAAGGAGTGATTCGATTCGAGATCGGCGACGATGACGTCTGACCGCCTCGAGAAGCAACCGCATCGCGGCCCACTCATGAGTCTTTCTCCTGTTCTTGAACAGAAGATGGATGATGATCGGAAGCGTCATCGCCAGGGCACCGGCGACAGCCAGACCTGTGGTCACGAAAGCCATCAGCCACCACGCTTTCCGACGTGGGATTCTCTTCGAGCGAGAAGACGTGCGAGAGGGGGACCTATCGAATCATGGGTGTCGAGAAGCTGATGATCGAAACCGTAGGCCCGGACCAGATCACGTGTTCCTTCGAGTTGTTCCCGGAGCACATCGAGATACGTGGATCTCAGGGATCTCGGATCGACGTTGACCCTGTCCTCACCTTCCATTCCGATGAATGGTGCGGGGGTGTCCAGATCGAAGGTCAACTCCGTTCTGTCGAGCACCTGGACGAGGACCAGATCGTGACCGTGATGCTTGAATCGTGAAAGCATCTCCTTGAGTTCGCCGTGATCACAGAGGAAGTCGGAGATCATGAAGAACAACGAGCGATTGTCGGTCTTTGAAACGGCCTGGTCGGCGACGCGAACGTAGTTCGTGGCACCCTTCGTGTCATGATTCCCGAGGGTGTTGATGATGGCGCGCCACTGTTCACGCCTGTTCGATCTTCTGATGTCCGTGTGAAGTCCGTCGCTGAAGATCCCCGCACCGATCCGGTCTCTCTGTTGAAGACAGAGATGGGAAAGTGCCGCCGACACCGCGGTGGCGTGATCGTACTTCGTCCAGCGTGAGAGTCTCGAACCCGCGGCGGTGCCCCCCCACCCCTTTTTCGAATCGAGAGAACCGTATCCCATCGATCCGGATGAGTCGACGAGAAGGATGGTGTCCAGATTCGTCTCCTGTTGATATTGCTTGAGATAGAGCTTGTCGGTTCTTCCGTAGACCTTCCAATCGAGATGTCTGATCTCGTCACCCGGAACATATTGACGGTGTTCCGCGAACTCGACGGCGAGACCCTTAAAAGGCGAACGGTGCATCCCGTTCATGACGCCTTCGACGATCATCTTCGCACGCATTTCGAACGGAGCTATCTGTGCAAGTGTTTCAGGCGCCAGATATCGATCGGCGTTGACCTTTTGTGAATCATCCATGGAAAGAACCTTGGAGTTTGATGGCGTCTGTCACTCGATGGATGAATCGATCCTGGTCGAATCGGGATCGTTTCGATTCTCGACGGGTATCGATCCAAGGAGCTCCTGAATGACGTTGTCACTCTGAACACCATCGGCTTCGGCGTTGAAGTTCGTGATGATCCGGTGTCTCAGAACGGGAAGGGCCACGGCCTGGATGTGTTCGGGCATGACATGGGTCTCACCATCGAGAATAGCCTTCGCTTTCGCAGCCATGATGAGTGATTGGCCGGCACGCGGTCCCGCGCCCCAGCTGAGGTAATCACGAACCATTCTTGGAATGTCGGTCTCATCGGAACGAACCCTGGTCGAACGAACGATGCGGAGTGCGTAACGGGCGACATGATCCGCGACGGGAACGGATCGGATCATCGATTGGATGCGGAGACATTCCTCTCCGGAGAGAACCGTCTGGGGTTCTTCGTTGGTTCCAGTGGTGGTCTTCTTGATGATCTCGAGCTCCTCCTCGGCGGAGGGATACCGAACCTTGATGTTGAACATGAAGCGGTCGAGTTGGGCTTCGGGAAGCGGATACGTTCCCTCTTGTTCGATTGGGTTCTGAGTGGCGAGCACGAAAAACGGTCCCGGGAGTTCGTGTCTCACACCTCCGGCGGTCACCTGATGCTCCTGCATGGCCTCGAGCAACGCAGCCTGGGTCTTGGGTGGGGTTCTGTTGATTTCATCGGCGAGAACGACGTTCGAGAAGATCGGTCCCTTCACGAAACGCAGGGATCTGGTGCCGGTCGTCTTGTCCTCCTCGATGACTTCGGTTCCGGTCATGTCCGAGGGCATGAGGTCGGGTGTGAACTGGATTCGTGAGAAATCAAGAGACAGCGTCTTCGCGAGCGTCGAGATCATCAATGTCTTGGCAAGACCGGGAACACCTTCGAGGATCGCATGCCCACCACACAACATCGCAAGCGTGGTCTGTTCGAGAACCTCGTCCTGGCCGACGATCACCTTCGAGACCTCGCGACGGATCCGATTGAAGGTGTCGTTCACCGTTGAAGCCGTTTCGACGAGATTGGTCTCATCGAATGTCTGCTCGTTGTTCATGTTTCGTCCGACCTGCGAAGGAGTGAATTGCATTCGAATTAAGGAATCGTCCAGTGATGATTGACTGAGTATACTCCTCGAAACCACGAATATTCGTGTTCTTTCGAACCAATCGAATCTGAGTGAACCATCTGATGCCGGAACTCCCAGAAGTGGAAAACGTGCGACTTCTCCTGGAAGGGACGCTGCATCGACACGTGTTCAGAAGCGTGGTGATCAATCGACTTGATGTGATCAAGTCGACCCGACCGGTTCCTCGCGATCGTCCCGGACGTCTGTTGGTGCATGGATCGTTGACCGCGCTTCATCGGCATGGCAAGAGACTGGCGCTCGAGGTCGATGATGGCCGTGTCCTGGAATTCAGCCTCGGCATGAGTGGCCAGCTGCTCGTGGATCCCGGTGCGTCGGGAGAGACCCCGAACCATGCACATCTCATCTGGACACTCGACCATCCGAGATCAGGTGAAACCCATCGGCTCATCTGGAGAGACCCCAGACGATTCGGGGGCATCTGGGCCTGGCCCGACATGGACGCGATGATCGAACGAAAATGGTCGAAGATCGGATCGGATGCACTCAAGATCGAATACGAATCCTTTCGTGATCAGATCAAGCGAACACGCCGGCCGATCAAGACGGCTCTGCTGGACCAGGGTTTGATCGCAGGGGTCGGAAACATCTACGCGGATGAAGCGCTTCATCGTGCTGGGATCAGACCAAGACGAATGTCGTCACGAGTCAGGCTTCGAGAACTCGAACAGCTCCACCATGCGATTCAGGTGATTCTCACGGAGGCCATAGAAGCCGGTGGATCGACGATTCAGAGTTTCAAGGACCCGAGGGGTGGGGAAGGTCGCTATCAGGGCGCACACGCCGTCTACGGGCGAGGTGGGGAATCCTGTCGCACCTGTGGATCGAGGATTCGGACCATGACTCTGAACGGTCGGAGCACGTGTTGGTGTCCGGAATGTCAGAAATAATGCCCCAGTAGGATCTTAGGAGTGATGGCAAGGCTCACTGAGTTGTCCTGAGCCTGTCCACATGTGGGGAAGCATCTGACCCGGTCTTTTCCCGTCAGCTTCTTACTCTTCTCTTTGGAGAGAGAGAATGAATTCTTACTCATCATCTCCGTAAAAGACCCGGACGGTTTCTGGGCAATAGTTGGGGGTGGAGTTACAAGGTGCTCTATAAAAACAACTAACAAGACCTGTGGGGCTGTGTTTAATCTGACAGTTACATGACTCTTGCACGTGCACAGCTGTCTCCCAAATCCACCCAGGATCACAGGCCCAGATCGAAAAGCGTGACCGCCAGCCACTTTCACATCTCCGAGCGATGACAATCAGTGTGTTCGAAAACAATTTATCCACATCTTCCCGTCACCCTTCGAAGGCTCGGTGGACCCCCGTTTTTGAAGGCCTGAGGGTCGATTGAAAACCATCAGAGCAACGACTCGAATCACCTTTTTGAACCAGATCCGGGGTCACACGAACAGCCGTGGTGTGTTCGTTCTTCCGACCGGACCTCTGGATGACAGGTTTGAAAGGGAAGATCCGAGTGGATCAAACACTCGATTCATCGAGCAGGGACCGTTCGATTCGCTCGACATCGTTGGCCAGGCTCGGGTCATTTTCACGCTTCGATGTGATCTGTCTGACCGCATGCATGACCGTGGTGTGATCTCGGCCACCGAAATAGCCACCGATCTCCTCGAGACTGAATCTCGTGTGTCGTCTGTCGAGCCA
>NYVB01000192.1 GCA_002684315.1 Planctomycetaceae bacterium
GCCTTGATGCGTGGCTATCGCGAGGGACTTCTGCTCGGTCGCGAGGGTGTGCTCGAGGATGCGATCAAGTTCGCCAGAGACCTCACGCTCTACTTCAAGGAAAGCGAGACCTTCGACTACGTCAACAAGTTCGGTGAAGCGCGAATGACCGCACTGGTGACCGACCTTGATCGAAGCATCGCCGACGTGTTCGCATTCGTCCTGATCGACACGCAGATGCCGCTCGTCGATCGCCTCACGATCTACAACCGAGCTCCCGTCGAGCAGCAGATGCTCGTCTACGATCTGGCCCGGGATGCCGTGGAAGCGGAATTCAGCACATCGCCGCTGGCCAGCAGAATCGACTTCGCCAACATCTTCTCCGAGCCCGAAGGAATGGAAGCCTACCGTCAGATGAATCTGGAGCGAAACGAGAAACTTCTCGAGGAACGTTCACGCAACCAGGGCGTCGATCGCAAATGACCGATTCGGCATGTGTCGGCATGAGGAGAAGAACGTGATGAAACGACCGCCCGCGATCATCTGCATCGGACGTAACTACCTCGAGCACGCTCGCGAGCTCGGAAACGAAGTGGATGAGAATCCGATCGTCTTCTTCAAGAATCCCGGCTCACTCTGTGCCTCCGGAGATTCGATCAGAATCCCGGACATATGCAATGACCCTGCTGCGCAAGTCGATTTCGAAGGTGAGCTTGCGGTCCTGATCGGACGCGATGCGAAGAATGTGACCGAGAAGGACGCACTCGGACACGTCGGTGGATATGCAGTCGCGAACGACGTGAGTGCTCGATGGTGGCAGAAGCACGGATCCGGTGGTCAGTACTGTCGCGGCAAGAGTTTCGACACCTTCTGCCCGATCACGTCATTCGTGCCTGCGGAGTCCGTTCCCGATCCTCAGAATCTCGAACTCAAGACCTGGGTGAACGGAACCTTGATGCAGTCCGCGTCGACCTCCACGATGCTGTTTTCCGTGGCCACCCTGATCGCCGAGCTTTCACGAGGAATGACGTTGCTTGCTGGAACGTACCTTCTCACGGGAACGCCGGCCGGAGTCGGTGCGGGGCGTGATCCAAAAGTCTTCCTCAAATCCGGTGATCTGATCGAGATAGAGATCTCCGGTGTCGGTCGACTGGAGAATTCCGTCGTCTCCGACGTTTGATCGCGTCAGGGAACCGGGTCATGGCCGCAGCCGCCCCATGGGTGGCAGCGCGAGATTCTCTTGACTGTGAGCCAACCACCTCGGATCGCTCCGTGGCGCTCGATCGCTTCGAGTCCGTAGACGGAGCACGTCGGCTCGAAGCGACACCGTCCTCCGAGAAACGATGCGAACGTTCGCTGGTAGATCCGGATGAACAGGATCATCAGCCTGGCCAGCGGAGTTGGTTTCATTTCGAATCATCCCAGTGTTCGACGAGACGTTTCATCGCGGACCGCAGATGCCGTTCGTACCCCGGAGTACCGGAATCGTCATGGGGACGGACCACCACGATGTAGTCGAATCCCGCATCGAGTTCATTCTTGAGCATTCTGAAACACTCGCGCAATCTTCTCTTCATGCGAACTCTTCTGACCGCGCCCCCGGTCTTTCGACTGACTGAAAGGCCGAGCCTCGGATGATCGAGTTCGTTCCTGAGTGCATAGACGAGCAGGGGGCCTGATTCGCGACGATGTCTTCTGCCATAGACGGCCTGGAACTCCCGCTTGTGTCTCAGCCGGAAGCGACGACTGAACCGATCGGAATGACCTTCTGTCGTTGACATCAATCCTTCTCCAGTTCCCGCTGATATTCCCTCATCAGTCGGGTGCGACTGATCAGTCCCATGACCTCCCTTGTTTTCGGAGTCACCACGGCGAGACTCTGAACTTCATTCGCACTGAACTTGTCCAGCACGAGGTCGAGCGTCTCATCGACTTCAACCGTTGGGAGATCCTTGCGCTCGATCTCACCGACCTGAAGAAGTGGAATGGCTTCTCGGTAGATCAATGCCTGAGAAAGGTCGTTTCCGGTGACCAGCCCCATGTACTTCTCATCATCGTCGACGACGACGAAATCGTTGACGCTGAATCGTTCAGACAGTTCGAGCAAACGCTGGCCGCTCTCGCTCTCATTGACCAGGACGGGTGGAATCATCGGAACATCCCTGACCCGCATTCTTCTCAGCATCGTGAGATCGCTCATGGTGCCCATCCGCACACCGAGCGCGCGGAGTTCCGCCGTGTAGATCGATTCCCGATTCACCAGACGTGTCACGATCGTCGCGATCACGGCTGTCAGCATCAACGGCAGGATGAGTGCGTAATTCTGAGTGACTTCGTACACCAGGACCATCGCGGTCAGTGGCGCATGTGTGGTCGCAGCCACGACCGCGGCCATGCCGACGAGTGCGAACTGCGCCGGATTCGCGTTGGGGAGAAGTCCCACTGCTTCAAGGATTCCGCCCATGAGACTTCCCGTCATGGCGCCCAGAAGAAGCGAGGGTGCGAACAGTCCACCCGCGCCACCCGAACCCAGTGTCAGGCAGGTGGCGACGATCTTGAGAAAGATCAATCCGCCGAGAATCGACAGGGTCATCGCGGAAATGCTTTCCGCGGTTCCCAGAAATTCCGGTTGAAGAAGCTGCTTGATCAGCAGGTATCCGTTCCCGAAGAAGGGAGGAAGATTGGGATTCTCCTTCGACTCGAAGATGTCGGAGCCAAGTGCGTACCAGGTCAGACCGATCAGGACGAGACCAAGCGCTCCTGTCGCGGGTTTGAGAATCTTCGGCGCTCTGAGTCGGGTGAAGAATGATTCCGTGATGCGAAGCGTGTAGCTGAACAAGGCGGCGACCAGGCCGCACACGACTCCCAGCACGAGGAATTCCGGTGCCTGAATCACGGTGAATTTCTCGTTGGTCGATTGGAAGATCTCAGGTCCGACACCGAAGAGTGGTTGGTTCGTTCCGAGGATCGTCTGAGTGGTCGCAGCGGAAATCACCGCTGCCACCACGATCGGTGTGAACGTTCGAATCGAAAAGTCTCTGAGAATGACTTCCAGGACGAAAAAGATTCCAGCCATCGGGGCGTTGAACACCGATGCCAGACCTGCCGCAGCACCGCATCCCACGAGTGTCGCCGTATTCTGAGGATCGACCCGGACCAGTCGGCCCATCGAGGATCCCACGGTCGCCCCGATGGTCACGATCGGACCTTCGGGGCCGGCGGAGCCTCCCGAACCGATGGTCAACGTCGAACCGATCCACTGGCGAACAAGCACTCGAAACGGGATTCTGCCTTGTTCACGGCTGACCGAATACATGCACAGTGCGATTCCATGGCCCTTCAAGCTCAGAGGCAGGGCATAGAAGACCAGGCCCGTCAGAAGTGCTCCAGCGATCGGAAGCATCAGGATCAGCCAGGGCGTCGACCCTTCCCTGGCTTCATTCAGCTCTTCGAGATACTCTTCCACCATGGTGATTGGAATGATGAATGCCAGAGCAGCCACACCCATGATCAATCCGATGGTGACAGCCAGAAGCACCAGATACCAATCCCGGTCAAGCCCGAGACGGCGGCTGAGTGCTCTGAATTGCCTTGTCTGCAGCATCTTTGGGGGGATCTCGCGGTGATTCATGCCCAGCAAGGGCTCAGTTCGGAATGGTTGATGACTGGCTTCCGGGGCAGAAGTCAGCTACAGTACTCGGCTCGTCGGATTCAGGCACTCCAAAGCCAGACAGGCCCATCTGATCCGACGTCCTTCGTCTTCTGGAGACAGTCATGATTGAAGCTCTCAACAGCGATGACATCGTCAACAAGTTCGGCGGTCGTTTCAAGCTCACAGCTCTGATTCAGAAGCGTTTGGGCGAGATTATCGACGGCGCACGCCCCCTGGTGGAGCGTGAAGGTAGAAGCGACCTCGAGGTCGTGATCGAAGAGATTCTCCAAGAGAAGATTTCGATCGACTGGGAAGCCAGTGGCCTTGAGAAGCCCGCTCCGGTCAAAAAAACCGCTCGATGACCACCCAAAGTCACGCTTAAAGACCCGTATCAGTTCTTGTCAGTGCTTTGATCCGGCTTTCTGGCCGTTTTTCTGTCCTGTTTTGGACTTATAGGGTCTTCTTGTCATTTTGCCTTTCAAGGTCCCTTTTTCGTGAGCTGGTCATGAGCTCTCGCTCCCTTCAGTGTTTTTTCTGGCCAGAGCTGGTTTTCGATTTAAAATCAACATGAAAGGCGGTTTCACATGGTTCGTCACCTCGCACTGTTGGGATGCCTCTCCATGGTCGTTCCCTCCACATTCGTTCAGGCTCAGCGTGCCATCGAGGCACCCTTGACCAAAGACGGCATCCCGACATTCAAAATCGATCTGGGCGGGGCACAGGACGGCAGTCTTGCTGGAGCCTGCGACCAGCAGATCAGCTCGCACACCGACGCGGATTTTTCCGGTGGATCCTTCGTGCTGCAGGCGGGCTTCGCCGAACAGGAAATGGCGGCGGCTTCCTACGTCCTCCCTGAAGATGTCTGGCCGATTCGGATCGACCTCTTCGAGGTCATCGTGGGAACACAGGGGGCCAATACCAGTACCACCACTGAATGGACGGTCATCTTCTACGAAGGCACTCCTGAATCCGGTATTCCCATCTTCCAGTTTTCATCCGATGGAGAGCTTCTTCCTCACATCGTTCTGCCACCGGGAACGGGTCTGATCAACGTCCAGCTGACGGTCGACCCGAACGACCCCAAGCAGATCTTTCTGGAAAACAACGGGTCGAGCACCTTCAGCGTGGCGTTTCGAATCGACAAGCACAACAGTCAGACTCAGAACCCCTGCCTGGTCGGACCGCCCACGTGTTGCAATGCCTTTCCGTCCACGGATTCAAGTGGGCTGGACATGCCCTCCGAAAACTGGCTCTTCGCCGTGGATTGTGGAATCTTCGGGTGTGCTTCCGGGTGGACTCCATTCTCCCAACTTCCCTCGATCTGCAGGCCGTCGGGCGATTGGGTCATGCGTGCCAGTTGGACACCGACGAACTGTTCAGATCAAACCGGCTCCTGCTGTCTGTCAGACGGAACCTGCGCCAACAACACGCTTGAATCCGACTGCGAAAGCGTCGGAGGAACCTACGGTGGCCCCGGTACGGTGTGTGATGGTGGTGTGTGTGATCCCGATGACGGCGATGTGCCATGCTGTTTCGAGGCCACCAGTGGATGCATCGAGCTTTCTCGGGAAAATTGTCTGGCGGCAGGCGGGTCACCCGGTGCACCTGGTGTTTCTTGTTCGGAACAGATCTGTTTTCCAAGTGGTGCGGTCTGTCTACCCGACGGCAGTTGTCTCAATGGACTGACGCCCGAAGATGCGGCGGCGCTGGGAGGTGTCTTCGTCGGTGACGGAACAACCTGTCTCGACGTCTTCTGTCCTCAACCTGTCGGGTCCTGTTGCTTCGCTACTGGTTTCTGCCTTGAACTGACCGAGAGCGAATGTGCGCAAGTCGGTGCCACTTGGGGGGGCATCGACAGTAACTGCGATGATCTCGATGAAAACGGCACGGCCGATGTCTGTGAGGCAACCGGTGATTCAGGTGATATCAACGGTGATGGCTTCATCAACGGTACCGATCTCGCCTTGCTTCTCTCTGCCTGGGGCACTGCGGACAGCGACGCCGACATCGACGGCAACGGCGTGGTCAATGGCGGAGATCTCACGGTTCTGCTTTCAGGATGGACCGGCTGATTGGACACCTATGAAAAAGGAGCCACGGATTTCCGTGACTCCTTCATCAAGCGGAGAAGGAGGGATTCGAACCCTCGATGACCCGGAGGCCATACCGGTTTTCGAGACCGGCGCGTTCAGCCGCTCCGCCA
>NYVB01000193.1 GCA_002684315.1 Planctomycetaceae bacterium
CCGTCGAAGTTCGACAGCCAGATGACCTTGCGGCCCTTGAAATTGGCGCTCAACTGGTTTTCCGGGTCCATCATGGCGTCGCCGAGTTCCTTCGCGAACTCACCTTTGCATCCCATCTCGAAGAAACCCTTGCCCATGCCTTCCCAGGCGGCTTCCATCTTTTCACGGACGTCTTCGTCGCTCCAGTTCTGGGCGACGTCGTGCAACTTCTGAAGACCCCAGAGTCTGGCGCCGGGTGACATGTACATCTCACACCACGACATCGCGATGAGTGATGCCACGCCCACGCTGTCTTCGACCCAGATGACCTGCCTGATACCGGACAGTTCGTTCTTGAAGTTTCGGATCATCTCGACGTATTCATCGAGCTTGAACTTTCCGAATTCCTTGCGGTCGGGATTCATGAGGTGGTAGTTCTTGTTGTAATCCGCCGAGTTCATCTTGAGCACGATCACATCAGGCTGAACTTCCTTGGCGTCCTCGACGATCTTTTCCATCAGGTCTTCGTGGATGTCGGTACCCATCTGGCCGTCGAGTTCGATGGTGTAGACCACGGGAACCTTCTCACCGGAGTCGTTGTCGTTGGCAATGGCCTGGCCTGCGGTCGCGGCAAAGGTCAGTGTCGCGAGAGTTCCGATGGTTTTCAGATCTGAGAATCGCATGATCGTCTCCAAAAAAGACTGACGGGGCTTGATGATCGGTTCAGAGACCCGTGCGCAAAAGCGGACCGATCTCCGAGGAATTCTTGAGCATTGCGCCCACAGTTGATCAGAGGGGCGCTTTGAACAGAATATGATACGAGCAGAATCTGGCGAAGTGGCATTTGATTCCACATCCGGCCAGATGAAATACTGCTTTCCAGTGAGGGCGGTATCTCGTCTTGGCACCTGGCGTGGTGATCCGGGACGCCTGTGGGTCCTTCGATATCCCGGGCTGTTTCTCAGGTTCCACTCGCGTTCAGGAGCGAGGTGGCGTCAAGAGGCTCTGTGGGACCGATAAAAAACGATCCTGGGATCATCAAACTCTATTTTTACGAGAACGGTGGGCTGTAAGATACGCCTGATCTGCGTATTGGCCGACCATTCGATTGGTATTGAAGAAGTCTGGAATCGTCGCCACCGATCGAAGTGCCCGTTTGATCCATCCTCGTGGCACATCTCGATTATTTCGGGTGTAGAACAGCGGAACGATCTTTTCCTCGAGGAGCTGGTACAGCTCGTTCGAATCATGCTCGTCCTGGTGCTCGGTTGATTCGAACTCACTCTCGTCACCAATCGCCCAGCCATTTCGACCATCGAATCCTTCGGGCCACCATCCATCGAGAATCGACACGTTCAATCCACCATGCAGCGGTGGCTTCATGCCGCTGGTACCACTTGCTTCGTGCGGTCTTCTGGGGTTGTTGAGCCAGATATCGCACCCGGAGGTGAGCATGCGGCCGATTTCCATGTCGTATTCCTCCAGAATCGCCACCCTGCCCTTGAGGCGAGGACGCTTCGAAAGACGGTGGATCTTCTGAGCGAAGGCCTGTCCATGTTGATCTCTCGGGTGGGCCTTGCCGGCGAAGATCAATTGGACGGGAAAATCGAGGTTGTCGACGATCTGTTCGATGCGATCGATGTCCCGGAAGATCAAAGGGGCTCTCTTGTAGGTGGCGAAACGGCGTGCGAAACCGATGGTCAGTGCATCCGGATCAAACCAACCCGAGATCTCGCGAAGCGAATCCGGATCTGCCCCGTTCTTCATGGCTTGTTGTGCAAGTCGCCTTCTGAGGAACTCGATCATCTGTGTCCTCAGGTCCGTTCGAAGATCCCAGAATTCATTCGGATTGGCATCCATTGCGCGTGACCACTGGGTCGAGTGGGGACTCGCAACGCCTGGCCTGAGTCCGATCTCTCGACGCCAGAAGGCGTCTGCGGCCGGTGCCAACCAGGTCCGGATGTGAATTCCGTTGGTGATGGCGTTGATGGGAACATCATCCACGTGTTCACAACCATAGGCTTCCTGCCACATCTCTCTCGAGACTTCACCATGAAGCTGGGCGACTCCGTTCACGAAATCGGCCATTCGTAGTGCCAGCACCGTCATGCAGAGCTGCTCATCGTGATTTTCAGGGTGTTCACGGCCAAGTGCTTCGAACTCCTCCCGGGACATCTGCGCGGATTCGAGTGTCCGTCCCAGTGCGTCGGCGGCACGATCCGCTGCATATCGATCATGTCCGGCAGGAACCGGCGTATGGGTGGTGAAGACCGTGCTCTCCTTGATCTGTTCGATGGCCTCCTCCTTGGACAGGCCTTCGCGGATCAGTTTTCCGATTCTGTAGATCGGGGCGAATGCCGCGTGGCCTTCATTGAGGTGGTAGACCGTGGGTTCGTATCCCAGGGCATCGAGGGCCTGCATTCCTCCAACACCAAGCAGAATCTGTTGTCTCATCCTTGGATCCGGATCTCCCTTGTAGAGACCTTCGGTGAGCAGGCGATCCTCGTCACTGTTGCCATCGCGATTCGCATCGAGAAGCAGAAGCTCCGAGCGTCCGACCTTCATCTTCCAGATTCTTGCGATCACATCACGATCCCAGAGCGGGCATTGAATGTCCACGCCGGTATCTTCCAGAGGCATGTCATCGAACTCATAATTCGGATAGACGACTCTGGTCTGACCGTCCTGAGCGATTTCCTGAATGTAGTACCCGTGCTGGTACAGGAGACTGATGCCTACGAAGGGAAGTCCCAGATCCGAAGCGCTCTTGACGTGGTCTCCGGCGAGGACGCCGAGTCCTCCCGAGTACTGCTGCATGCTTTCATGAATCGCGAATTCACTGCAAAAGTAGGCGACTTTGAAACTCTCAATGTCATCTTCCGAGATGCGTGAGAACCAGGTTCGCGAGTCGTAATACTTCTGACGTGCTGCGATCGCCTTTTCCACCACTTGTTTGAATTCAACTGAATTCAATCGCGTGTGCAGCCGTGAGGGGTCGCACCTGTTCAGGGTCTTCTTGGGAGATTGGCGTGTGGCTTCCCACAGTCTCGGATCAAGCATGGCGAATGGGCGTCGGCCGATTTCGTTCCAGCTCCACCAGCAGTCGTGTGCAAGTTCGTTCAGTGACTCGAGCATCCGTTCAGAGTCTGTCATCGTGTGTGCATTGCCTTCGTGTCTGTCCAGTATCTGACTTCATGGATCACAGGAAAACCTTCCAGTGACCTCGGTCATTCGGCGCAAGTTGGCCGCTTCGTGATTCCGTAGCATCCCCGTTTCCAGTCTCCAGCGCCAGTTCCCTGAGGCAATTCCCGGAACATTCATTCGAGCTTTTCTGCCGAGGCCAAGCAGGTCCTGCAGGGGAATGATCGCGGTATTGGCGGTGGAGGCCAGGGCCAGCCTGATCAACGTCTCATGCGGACGGGTCCCATCGGACCCCGCATACGTCATCAGTCTCTTTCTCGAGGCATTGGAAAGACCACGCCACCATCCTCTGGTGGTGTCGTTGTCATGGGTCCCGGTGTACACCACGGAAGCTCTTTCCAGTGAGTGGGGGAGACCCGGTGCGTCATCTTCGTCGAAGGCATTCTGAAGTAATGACATGCCCGGCAGTCCGAAATCATCTCTGAGTGTTTCGACTGCAGGAGTCATGCCACCGAGATCCTCCGCCACCAGCGGCATGTCTCCCAGTCTCTTCCTGAGTGCCTGAAGCATGTCACGGCCCGGGACTCGCCTCCAACGACCGCTGCCTGCCGTACGAGCCGTCCCGGGAATCATCCAGGACCGGTGCAGACCGATGAAGTGATCGATTCTGAGGATGTCGAACAGCTCGAGCTGTCTCTCAATTCTCGAAATCCACCATTCGAATCCCGTCTTCTGGTGTGCGCTCCATCTGTACTGGGGGTGCCCCCACAATTGCCCCTTTTTCGAGAAGGAGTCAGGCGGCGTGCCGCTGACCAGTTCGGGTGAGCCATCGGCCCCGAGCCTGAAGAGCTCCGGTGATTCGCCGACATCAGCTGATTCCATGGGTACGAAGATCGGAAGATCTCCAAAGATCAGTATCCCGCGTTTTCCGGCTTCCTTCTTCAGTGTCCGCCATTGTCGATCAAGTATGAATTGTCGAAAGGCATGTTCTTCACGCGATCCGCCTGTCTTGCGTTCGCTCCAGGCACACCATGGTTCAAGCCAGTGCCCCGAACGTTTCATGAAGCTCTTGAACCCGGCTCTTCGCGCTCGACTCTCGCTCTGAAATGTCTCGAAGGCCTGATGAAAAAGCGGTTCCTTGAATCTTCTCGTCGCTTGGTAGTCGACTTTCGAGTTCTTGATGGGAGGTTTCGCCCGAAGGGCCGCGCGAGGAAGAAGCCCGTCCTCCACGAGTTCCTCCAGCGATACCAGGAGCGGTTCGATCGCGAAACTCGAGCCGCTGCTGTACGGAGAATTCCCTTTTCCGACCGGTCCAATCGGCAGAACCTGCCAGATCCGGCACCCTGTTCGGGAAAGCCAATCCAGAAAATCGATCGCGGGCCTGCCGAGATCGCCTATTCCATGTGGGCCTGGCAGAGAGGTGACGTGCAGCAGGATGCCTGCGGATCTGTCGCTCAGAAGTGGATGACATGTCCTCATGACATCGAAACCTTCTTCCAGACTCTGCCACTCATCGCGGCGAGATCAGCACCTTCCACGTCCGACTCCGTGTAGATGGACTCCCATGCACCCTCGGGAAGTTCGATTCTGGTGTCATCGTCGCCGGCATTGATGGCAACCAGAATCTCCTCGTCGTCAACGATGCGGCGGTACATCCAGACATCCCTCCCGTCATCAGTGAAGACCGTCTCGAAACTTCCCACGCGAAGGGCCTCGTGGTCACGTCGCAAACCGATCATCCGGGTGTACCACTCCAGCACATCTGGCATCGATCTGATTTCAGGATCAGCGTTGGGTTCGAGATCATCCCACACCATGGGCTTTCTGTTGTTGGGATCATCCGAGCCCCACATCCCGACCTCGTCTCCGTAATAGATCATCGGGGCCCCGACGTAGGTCATCTGAATGAGCACGAGAAGTCGAAGTCTTCTGTAGGCACTCTCCGGTGGACGCCCCCCGTCATACTTCGAATCGTCCTGCTCCCGGTTATCGCGGTCATAGGGGCGGTCCGGATTGTGGATCTTCGAGACCGCTCGGTCCGTGTCGTGACTGTCGATCAGATTTTGAAGGCTGAAGGTGATTTCCGTGGGATAGGCAGCGCGCAGTGCGGCAAGCCTTTCATCCGCCTGACTCGCCGTGATCTTCTCGTTCTTCGCACCGATCCAATCGAAGAGAACCTTCGCGAATTCATAGTTCATCACCGCGTCGAACGATGTTCCGTCCAGCCACTCCTCCGCTCTGTCCCAGATCTCTCCCGAGATGTAGGCTTCCGGATTGATGGCTCTCACTTCCGCGCACCATTCGACCCAGAATGGAAGCGCGATCTCGTTGGGGACGTCCAGTCTCCAGCCATCGATGCCGTCAGACGGATCTCCATCTCCATCAGGGTCCATCCAGCGTCTGGTGATGGCGAAGATGTGATCCTTGACCGCCTGGCATTCGATTCCGTCATCACTTTTCCTGAATGCGGGAAGTCCGCCGAATCCCGCCCAGCCTTCGTACTCGAAGGGGTCCCAGTTTCTGACATCGAACCAGTCTGCGAATCGCGATTCTCGACCATTCACGAGAACGTCCCGAAAAGCCGGGTGAGCCGTGCCCACGTGGTTGAAGACACCGTCGATGATGACTCGAAAGCCTCGTGCCTTGGCTTCCTTCAGAAAGTCGAGAAACAGACGATCCGAATCCGTCCAGGTCCAGGTCGAGGGGTCCAGAAGGTCCTCCACCTTCTCCGCCTGTTCGTATCCACCGGCAATTCCGTATCGGTCATCCACGTGGAGGTAGCTGGTCGCATTGTATTTGTGGCAGCTCTCGGCTTGAAAGATCGGATTCAGATAGAGCGCGTTCACGCCCAATCGAGACAGGTGATCCAGTTTCTCGCCGAGTCCCCGGAGGTCGCCTCCACACATCCGATCGAAGACGTACCACTCGTAGAAACTCTGTCCGTCCCTGCCTTCCCAGGGGCTGGCCCGGTACCAGGAGTGAGTCCATGGCATCGTTCTGACCGGATCATTGTCGCTCTCTCCATTTCGAAAGCGATCGACCATGATCTGATACCAGATCGCATGTTTGGTCCATTCAGGTGTGGTCGCCTTCGGGTGTCCGGGTCCATCGAGTGCGTAGATTCCTGAGTCGTCCAATGTCCAGATCTCCATCCTTCACCGTGACGAAAATGACGTGTCGTCTGTTCCGTCGTCGTGGTCGTCCCTGACTACGAGCATGCCATCGAATGGTGTCCATGCAATCGCTCATTTCCGATTCGGCACGCACCGAATCCCGACTTCGCTCAGTGGATGGTAGCGAGGCATCTCGCACGCCACGAGCACTCATCCGGTGAGCCCCGCAGTGACGGCGATGCCCGCGATCGTGCTCATGAGCAGGCACAATCTGAGATCCATCCGCAGACCGACGGTCGGGAGGCAGGTTGCGTTGTTGCGAGGCGTCTTCTTCATGGGGGTGCTCCTTGTGTTTGCGGACTTGAACGATGACTGACCCGTTCATCCTTATTCCGCCCGAGCCACCCGACTTCTCTCAGTCGAAATCAGCAAAACAGCGAAAACCCGATCGAGCGATCATGAATGATTCTTCAACGCCTGCGCCTCGATTCCGGTCAATGGTCTGTTTGCACCTTCGAGCCATCGATCTCGGTCCTGCCGACCGGTGGGGGGGCATCCTCTTCGCGTCGACCGAAGATCCTTGGAAAGAGAATGACTCCCTCCACGATCATCCATGCCTCCAGGCCCAGCGTTGCGATCGCGAAAGTCAGAAGCAACCAGTCACCTCGCTGAAGAAAACTTGGTCCCCTCGACCCGATCAGCGCATCATCCAGCATCGCCCAGGCCGGCATCAGAAGCATGAAGGCAAGTGGAATCGCAAGAAAGAATGTCTTCCTGCCTCGTCGCCTCAGATAGAAACAGATCACCATCAAGGCGAGACCGGCAAGCAGTTGATTCGTCGCACCGAAGAGAGGCCATAGGATCATGCCTCCGCTTCCTGCGGATTGCAGGCTCCAGTCCTCGAGATCTCCGCTCATCGGAATCGATGCGAGTCCGAGCGCCAGAATCACCGCGAGCAGGGTTGCCGGGTGTTTTCTCGTGAACAGATGCAATGGGGGGAACCCTCGTCCTCCCTTTGAATTCCTGCCCCCGACCGCTGCCGCGAGTTCCTGAACCACGTATCTTTGAAGTCGACATGACGTGTCAAGAGTCGTTGCGGCAAAGGAGGCGACCATCACTCCCATCAGCGCGATCGCGATCTCGGTGGGGATCCCGATGGCGGCGATGAAGTTGCCAGAACCCGTCACGAACGCGCCGACCTTGCTTCCCAGGGAATTACTTGCCGCCCAGTTCGAATAAGCACCTTCCCAGGCGTCCCCCGTCAGAGTCATTCCCGCACTGCAGGCAAGAATCACGATGATCGCGAGAAATCCCTCCAACAGCATCGATCCGTATCCGATACCCAGCGCATGTCGTTCATCTTCGATCTGTTTCGAAGATGTTCCGCTCGCCACCAGACAGTGAAATCCACTGATCGCACCACAGGCGACGGTGATGAAGAGAAACGGAAGCATGGGGGGCGCACCCTTTTCGGTCGCCATGGAATTGATCGCTGGAGCGGAGAATTCAAGCGGCAGTCGCACGATCTCTCCGTCGATCTCGATCGGCGGACCGCCCAGCATCGCCGCGCCGACGATTCCCAGCATGACCAACCCCAGTGATGTGATGAGTTGCAGGGCGTTGATGTAGTCTCGCGGTTGGAGCAGGAGCCTCACCGGCAGAACCGAAGCCACATAGCAGTAGGCGAGAAGAACTCCCGACCACGTGATGATCGACAGTGATGACGCCCATGTGTTGAATGCACCGAGGATGCCCGTGTTTCCAAAGACGACGCTGAGGTACATCGTGAGCAAGGCGAGCATGGATGGTACGAGCAGCCCCACGCCCGATCTTTTCAGTCGGGTGCCGATCACGATCGCGATCGGTATCTGGATCAGACACGGAAAGATCGATTGCGGAAACTGTCGAAACACCATGGCGATGATGAGACCGAAGATCGCCAGCACGATCGTGAGTGCGAGAAAAAGCACGGCCAGAAAGAGAATACGAACGCGCCGGGTGATCACTCTTCCGGCGATGTCTCCGATGGTCTGACCGTTGTTTCTCATGCTGACGACGAGGCTTCCGAAATCATGGACCGCGCCTATGAGTATCGATCCGAGAAACACCCAGATCAACGCGGGAAGCCAACCCCAGAAGACGGCGATCGCCGGTCCCACGATCGGGCCGACGCCGGCGATCGAGGTGAAATGATGACCGAACACGATGCTTCGCCTGGTGGGCACGAAATCATGACCATCCTCCCATCGGTGCGACGGGCACGGCCGCCCGGTCGAAAGCTGGAAGACATGTCTGCCCAACCACCGTCCGTAGGTTCGATAGGCGATGATGAATCCCACGGCGGACAAAACGGCGACCAGCAGTACGTTCATGTCTTCTCCGATGGTTTCTTCTCGGTGAGCGGTCTCTCCCCGGATGGATCATCCCGAGAGGTCGGCGTGGGTCACGCCCTCTCCGATCCAGCGGACGAGTCGTTCCATGTGATCGGTCAATTGGGACGTCGTTGATCTGAGGTTTCGAAGAAAAGCATCTTGAGCCGGTTCCGGATGATCAACGAGATCCGTCACCGCTTTCATGGTCAGCAGGGGAATCTGAAGATCATCAGCGACACGTGCGATCGCAGCGGCCTCCATGTCCTTGGCGACCACGCCCTCTTTTTCAAAAAAACGTCGTTCACCTTCGGTCGCATCCAGCGAGGAGCCGCTTGAGATGGGGCCGTGAGACAGTCCCAGCAGTTCTTCGATCGCCGGGTACCGCCCGGCGGGGATTCGTGAGACACCGAGTGCGTCAAACCCCGGAAGTGGAATTCGATGATCGTGGATGAGGTAGTCACCACCCGCCAGGTAGGTCGTTCCGATCGACGCACCCCGTGACAGAAAACCGCCACAAGTACCTGCATTGACAAGGAATTGCGGCTTTATTTTCTCGAGGAGTGCCCAGGTCGTCACCGCAGCGTGTTCGAGTCCGATCCGGTCGACCCCGTGAACCGGATCACGGCCATTGAAGACGAGAAAGACTTCCGTCTCTCCGACCATTCCACCTCGGACCCTCGCAGGAATGCCCTGATGAAGTTCAACGGCATCATCCAGAGTCAACCGTTCCGCCAGAGGCGTGCCCTCGGCTTCCATGGCATAGAGAACTGCGATTCTTTCGATGCTTGCTTCGTGTTCGTGTTCTGACATGTCCCCAGAATAACCGGCGGCATCATCGCCCTCTGCGGGAAAAATGAATCGCCGATAGACTCCTTCAATGGCATTCCTACGGTCAGCATCATTTTCATGTCTCACACTTTCGTTGGTCGGGGGTGTCATTCTCTCCGGTTGCATGGTCGGTCCGGACTATGAGCGGCCTGATCTGATCACACCCGACGCTTGGCACAGTGATCTGAAAGCCGGCCTCGAAGCCAGCTCCGAGGGTGTCGGCCTGTGGTGGGAGAGCTTCGAAGACCCGATTCTCGATGAGTTGATTCTTCGCACCCAGCGAAACAATCTCGATCTTCGGATTCTGATGACTCGCATCGAGGCCGCCCGCGCTGAATACGGCGTGGCAGGCTCCTATCTCCTGCCGTCGGTCAACGGTGATGGATACGCTCAGTGGTTCCGAGCCGAAGGTGGCGAGGTTCCGATCCCCAATCTCACGGATGAAGGCACCGACAAGAGTTTCAAACTTGGTGCTTCCATGACCTGGGAGCTGGACCTCTGGGGGCAGATTCGTCGCTCCATGGAGTCCAAGGAAAACACACTGCTTGCCTCGATCGAAAACTGGCGTGACCTGTTGGTCACCGTCCGTGCCGAAGTTGCGACGTCCTACGTCGCCTACCGAACGTTGCGCAAGATCGTGGAGGTCGCCGAGGTCGGTCTTGTCGCTGCAGAGCACAATTTCGACCTGGCCAGTCAGTCCTACGACAACGGCATGGCCACGATGACCGATGTCCTCACGGCCCGATCCCTCGTCGCCTCGCTTGAATCGGGGCTTCATGGATACGTCGCTGATGCCACTCAGGAACTGAATCGAATTTCCGTGCTGGTGGGTGAGACTCCCGGTTCCTTGAAAGCAGTCCTGGGTGAGGCTGGTCGAATCCCAGTCCCTCCGGCAAGCATCGGGGTCGCCATGCCCGCGAACGTGGTCCGCCAACGACCGGATGTTCGTGCGGCCGAGCGACGGCTCGCCGCCGCGGTCGCGGGAATCGGTGTCGCCGAAGCGGATCTTCTTCCATCATTCACCCTTTTGGGCTCCGTCGGCCTTCAGTCTCCCACCTCCGGGAGTCTCTTTGATTGGTCCAATCGATATTGGTCGGTCGGACCTTCCTTGAACTGGCAGCTTCTGAACTGGGGACGCGTCTCCAGTCAGATCGATCTGGCGAAAGCGGGCGCGAGCGAAGGTCTCATCGCCTACGAAAAAGCCATCCTCGGTGCGTACCGTGACATCGAAGACGCACTCGTCGACTTTTCAAGCAGCGAACTCTCACGAAGAGACACCGAAGCAGCCCGCAATGATTCTCTCGGAGCACTGGTGCTGGCCGAACAGACCTATCAACAGGGAACGCAGAATCTTCCTGTGGTCATCGAGACCGAACTGCAGCTGCTCCAGCAGGAATTCTCTTTGATCAACGCCGAAGCGCAGGTCGCGCTTTCGGCGGTGACTCTCTACAAGGCACTCGGGGGAGACTGGACGCCGGTCCTTCCCTCAGCGGACGGCCCCGTCGCCGTTCCCACAACCGACGAATCACTCGTCTCTGCGACAGCAGGAGGAACATCGTGAGTAAGCTTCTTCGGGGCGCCACGCCCACGGTTCTCGGCATCCTTTTGACCGGCTTTCTTTCAGGCTGCGGAGGTTCCAGCAGTGCCAAGGAAACGATGGCCCTGATGGCCGAAAAGGATACGACGGTCACCGCCGAATCCATCAAGCCCCAGACCTTCCCGGTCGTTCTGAGTCAGCCCGGCACGACCTATGCGATTCGCAACGTGAACATCGATTCAAGAGTCACCGGATACGTCGAGTCCGTCGACTTCGAGGATGGCCAGCTGGTCAAGGCCGGTGATCGGCTCTTCCAGCTCGACCCTCGTCCATTCGAGGCGGTGCTTCTGGAAGCCAGGGGAAACCTTGAAGCTGCGGTGGCAGGCAGAAACCTCGCCGAGCGAACGCTCGAGAGAAACAGACCTCTGGTCGAGACCGGTGCGATCTCCCGTGAGCAATTCGATCAGCTGGTGACCAACCTCGAGAAGTCCGAAGGTCAGGTCGAGACGGCTGCAGGCTCTCTGGTCAACGCGGAGTTGAATCTTTCATTCAGCACGATCACCGCACCTTTCGATGGTCGACTCGGTCAACGTCAGGTCGAACTTGGTGCACTGGTGCAACCGAGCGGGTTCGCCGACACGCTCGTCACGCTCGTCCAGTTCAATCCCATGCGGCTTCTGGTCTCGATCGACGCGCACAATCTCCCCAAGCTGCTCGAACTGCAGAAGAAGGGGCAGGTCACCGCGAAGGTCCGTGTCAATGGAACCCGTGGTGGTGGGGGCAAGGTCTTCGAAGGTGTCATCGATTTCATCAACAACCAGGTCGATCCCATGACGTCCACCGCGACGGTTCGCGTCAAGTTCGACAACCCCGATGGCTGGGCGTATCCCGGCCAGTACGGTGAAGCACAGATTCTGGTGAAGAACGTTCCCAATGCCGTCGTGATCCCTCAGCGTGCACTTCGTGCCGAGCAGGGTGGCGGCAGCTACGTCTGGGTGATCGGTGAAAAGAACAAGATCACCCGCCAGGACGTGACCGTCGGCGAATCTGTCGACGGCAACTCATGGATCCAAAAGGGTCTTCGCCCCGGTCAACGCATCATCGTCGATTCCGGTGGTCAGTTGAGTTCCGGTGACGTCGTCAAGATCGTCACGCTCGCTCAGTTGAAAGCCGAGCAGAGTGGGGACACCACTTCATCAAATGACCCGTCTTCATCATCTTCAAGCGCATCAAGCAAGAACTCATCCTCATCTTCGATGAAATGACCGGTCACTAGGACCAAACGAGGCCGCCGTTGCTGGACTTCTTCATCAATCGACCGATTTTCGCCGCCACCGTCGCACTGCTGATGGTGATCTGCGGTGGCATCTCCATGGTCGTTCTTCCGATCGCTCAATTCCCATCGATCGTTCCGCCCACGGTCACGGTCACCTCGACCTACCCCGGTGCGAGTGCTCAGGTGACCG
>NYVB01000172.1 GCA_002684315.1 Planctomycetaceae bacterium
CCTCTGGTTGAACTCCGGCGACGGCAATTTCTACAATATATTCCCACCTGTGGATGGTCTTCCTACTGATAACTTCATTGGGTCGTTCAATGCGGCATCAGTCGCGATGGGTGACCTTGATGGCGACGGTGACCTCGACATCATGTACGGCGCTGGCTACGAATACGGCTTCGACAATCCCAACGATTCCAACAGTGATGAAGTGCCCGGCGCCTCCGTCTGGTTGAATGACGGAGGAGGCATCTTCACGGATTCAGGGCAATCCCTCGGCGGAAACAGGAAACCTCGGCAGATCGCCCTCGAAGATCTTGATGGCGATGGTGACCTCGATGCAGTCTTTGCGAACGGATACCACGCTTATCTCACCTACCCCCCTTACCCCAATACGGTCTGGATCAATGACGGCACCGGAACCTTCAGCCCGACAGATCAAGTTCTGGGCAGCGAGCCCAGTTATTCAGTCGCCCTCGGAGATTTCGATGGCGATGGTGACCCCGACGCCATCGAGATCTCCGAGCTCAGCACCGTCTGGATCAACGATGCCTCGCTCGTCTCCGCGGTCTACAACAAGGATTTCGGCGTCTGGTACGACTCGGTGCAGAACGCGATCGCAGATGCGATTTCGAGCGAGACTCTGCTGATCGGCGGCCGCGCGTTCGACGTCCCCGGCATCATCAACACCCAGGACCTGCCTCTGAACTTCGAGGCGAGGTGTCCGATCGATTTCTCGGAGGACCTCATGTTCCTGCCGGGTGACGGCACCAGCTTCTTCGGCATGAACGGCAATCCCAACAACACCTACACCGCGAGCGGTCGGATCATCGGCCCGGACGACGGCAAGCTGATCTTCAACGCGCTTGAATTCCTCGAAGAGTCGCAATTCCAACAGAACGGGGCCACGCTGCTGGTCAATGGAACGGTCGCCACCAACGGTGGTGTGACGTATCTGTCGGGTGAAACGCTGGCCGCCGAGATCTCGACCGGGATCGACGGAGTGAACCGAATCGCAAGCGACACCGAATTCTTCAGTGACTACATCAACGCCGGGTCGACCATCATCCAGCGCGGCATCCTCTACATCTACGGCGATCTCACCAACACCGGCACGATGGCGGGCGACTATGAGAACGGACTGCTGGACGACGAGGGACCGGAGGAAGGCGACGGCTATTCGGTCGGAGGTGCCTACGTCATCGGATCCGCGGCCAGTCTGGTCCTGCCCGAATCGCTCTGGCGACTGAGTGTCGGCGGAAACCTCGAGATCGCGATCGATGATCCCGCTCGATTCGCGATGGCTCAGTCCACGATCGAACTCGATGGCCTCGCCCCCGGCAACGAGCAGACCATGGAGACCCTCAGCGCCGACCTGGGCGCCGACGCGATGGGTTTCGATCCCGCGAACTTTCCGATCGGCACCTTGAGAATCGCAAGCGGTTCGAACACCATCCTGGTCAACAAACACGTGAACTCGACCGACACGCCGTGTGAAGCGCTCTACGTCGACACACTCATCGTGAAAGCGGGTGCGTCGCTCACCACCGCGGGGTGTCGCATCTACACTCGCGACGCGTTCATCGATGGCACCATCGACGACTACCAGAACATCATCGTGCTCACCGACTGCCCCGCCGATCTCGACGGTGACGGTCAGGTCAATGGTCTCGATCTCGCGATCCTGCTCGCCACCTGGGGTGGTCCCAATGTCATCGCCGACTTCAACGATGACGGGGTGGTCGACGGACAGGACCTGACCGTGATGCTCGCGGCCTGGGGGTTCTGCGCCGAGTGAGCCGCGCATAAAGAAACAAAGGAACGCCGTCACCCCATGCGCACGCGCGAGATGGTGTCGTTCAAAGGCAGTCTTTCTGGTATTTCCGTGGAAATAGAAAACAGTCTCCCCTACGATGAGATGCTTTGACCTGAGCACCCAACCCGGAGAAAGAACCATGCCGAACCTTCGCACCTCTACCGTTCTGTTGCTGCCCGCCCTCGTGATTGCTGGGAGCTGTGGCGCCATCACCGGCGCCCAGGAGGCAACGGTTGATTTCGTCGACTCAGGACAAGCACTCGGAAGCAACGTCAGCTTCTCAGTCGCCCTCGGTGACCTCGACGGCGACGGCGACCTCGATGCCATGGTCGCGAATTGGGGCGGCGAGCCCAACATCGTCTGGATCAACGACGGGACTGGAACCTTCACCGACTCCGGACAGGCACTTGGAAACACATTCAGCACCTCAGTCGCCCTCGGCGATCTCGACGGCGACGGCGACCTCGATGCCATGATCGCGAACCGCAACAATCCCACCAGCGTCTGGACCAACGACGGCACCGGAACCTTCACCGACTCAGGACAAGCGCTCGGCGGCGACAGCAAAAGCCGCTCAGTGACCCTCGGCGACCTCGACGGCGACGGCGACCTCGATGCCGTGGTTGCGAATCGCAACAATCCCAACACCGTCTGGACCAACGACGGCAACGGCATCTTCACCGACTCCGAACAAGCACTCGGCGTAGACAGCAGCAGCTACTCAGTCACGCTGGGCGACCTCGACGGCGACGGCGACCTCGATGCCATGGTCGCGAACTACGGCCAGCCCAACACCGTCTGGACCAACGACGGAAACGGAACCTTCACCAACTCCGGTCAGGCACTCGGAGGAAACAGCTTCAGCTGGGCCGTCAGGCTCGGCGATCTCGACGGCGACGGCGACCTCGATGCCATGGTCGCGGACTACAGCACGCCCAATACCGTCTGGACCAATGACGGAGACGGAATACTCACCAACTCCGGACAGACACTCGGAAACAGCTTCAGCACCTCGGTCGCCCTCGGCGATCTCGACAACGACGGCGACCTCGATGCCATGATCACGAACAACAAACAGCCCAACACCGTCTGGACCAACGACGGTAACGGCACCTTCGCCAGCAACGGACAGGCACTTGGAAACGCCCAGAGCTACTCAGTCGCCCTCGGCGACCTCGACGACGACGGAGCCCTCGATGCCATGGTCGCAAACTACGACACGCCCAACACCGTCTGGACCAATGACAGCGACCCGATCAACGACTGCCCCGCCGACTTCGACGGTGACGGTGTGGTCAATGGTCGCGACCTCGCGGTCTTCCTGAACACGTGGGGAAGCTCGAATGACATCGCCGACTTCAATGACGACGGCCAGGTCGACGGACAGGACCTCGAAGTGATCCTCGCGGCGTGGGGGGCCTGCGGCGAGTGAGCTGGGCGCACTCAAAAACATCAGACCAAACCACCACCCCGTACGTCTGTGCGGGGTGGTGTCATTTACAAGTTTTTTCGCTATTTCGTAGGAAAAGAACCCCTTGAGGAGTAAGGTGGCTCGATTCAACACGAGCACCCCATCCAGAGAAAGATCCATGCCGAACCATCGCACCTCTACCGTCTTGTTGCTGCCCGCCCTCGTGATTGCTGGTACCTGTACCGGCATCGCCAGCGCCCAAATCATCGATTTCAGAGACACCGGACAAGCACTTGGTGGAGACAACGACAGCTACTCAGTCGCGCTCGGCGACCTCGACGGCGACGGCGATCTTGATGCCATGATCGCGAACAGCGGAGCCAACACCGTCTGGACCAACGATGGCACCGGCACATTCACCGACTCCGGACAGAGACTCTTCTCCGGCGCAAGCTTATCAGTCGCCCTCGGCGACCTCGACGGCGACGGCGATCTTGATGCCATGATCGCGAACAGCGGAGGAAACGCCGTCTGGATCAACGACGGCACCGGAACCTTCACCTACGGACAGGGACTCGGAAACAACTTCAGCAACTCAGTCGCCCTAGGCGACCTCGACGGCGACGGCGACCTCGATGCCATGTTCGCAAACGCCGCAAAAGGGGAGTCCAACACTGTCTGGACCAACGACGGAAACGGAACCTTCACCGACTCCGGACAGGCAGTTGGAAACGGCCCCAGCAGTTCAATCGCCCTCGGCGACATCGACCTCGACGGCCACCTCGATGCCTTTATCGCGAATGCAGGAAACCAGCCCAACACCGTCTGGGTCAACGACGGAAACGGAACCTTCACCGACTCCGGACAGGCACTCGGAAACAGCTCCAGCTACTCAGTCGCTCTCGGCGACTTCTACGACTACGGATACCTCGATGCCATGGTCGCGAACCACTTCGGTCAGGTCAACGTCGTCTGGAGAAACAACGGTAATCTGAGTGACGTGGCCGGCACCTTCACCAACACCGGACAGTATGGAAAGAAAAGCAGCTACTCAGTCGTCGTCGGCGACCTCGACGGCGACGGCGCCATCGATGCCATGGTCACCAACGGCACTGAGACCACCACCGCCTGGAGGAACCAGTTGAAAGGCATTCCAGCCTCCTTCACCACCGCACAGCAGTTTGGAACAAGCAACAGCTACGGGGTCGCCCTCGGCGACCTCGATGGCGACGGCGACCTCGATGCCTTTTTCGCGAACTACCAACAGCCCAACACCGTCTGGTCAAACTTCTCGATCCCGCCGAACAACTGCACATTGGCCGACTTCGACTCAAGCGGCAGTGTCGGTGGCCCCGAACTCAGTCGGTTGCTTACATATTATGGTTTCGAGCTCGCAGACTGCGAATTCGGTGACTGTGGTCCTATACTTGAGTGGGCCGACCTCAACAAAGACGGAATCGTCGGGTCAGAGGATCTCCAATTTCTCTTAGAGGCCTGGGGAACCTGCAGCGAATGAGCCAACTGCGTCGGACGAACTGAATCGAATACAACCACCACCCCGTGCGTCTGCGCGGGGTGGTGACATTTGGTGAAACATTCTCTGGTTAAAACGTTGATGGAACCGCCTCGATTCCTAGGATGATGCCTGATCAACGAAGGCCATCCCCCCAACCGAAAAAAACGATGCCACACCATTCTTCCTCAGCTGCCTTGTTCTGTTTCGCGCTGCTCGCCGGAGGTGCCTTCACCGCTGCCGCCAGTGCCCAGGTGACGTTCAACTTCACCAACTCCGGACAGCAGCTTGGAGACGACTTCAGCCACTCGGTCGCCGTCGGCGACCTCGACGGTGATGGCGACCTCGATGCCTGGGTCGCGAATGACGGTGAACCCAACACGATGTGGACCAACGTCGTCCAGGGCGCATGCTGTACGGAAGGAGCATGCCTGCAACTCGACTACCAATCCTGCACGAAGATCGGCGGCACGTACCTGGGCGGTGACTGCGCGAGCGTCGACTGCGACGACAGCCAGTCACTTGGTGCATGCTGCGTCGAAAGTGGGTGCGATCAGGTGACGCAGACAACCTGCGACAAGTTCGGTGGCATCTGGCTTGAGGGCGGCGCGTGTGATGACTGTCCGAAGAACTGCCGGGCCGATCTCAACCACGACGGAAACGTCGACGGACAGGATCTCGCCATCATCCTCAGCGACTGGGGCCTGCCCTGCGGCGAGTGAGTTGGTCGAGTCGAACGCTCTGAACCAGAACCAACCATCACCCCGTGCACTTGCGCGGGGTGGTGTCGTTCATACGCATACTTTCTTGTATTTCCGTGGGAACGGAAAACACCCTCCAGTACCATGGAACGGCTTTCCCATGAACGCCTGCCCCGGAGAGAGAATCATGCCGAGCCACCGCACCCCTGCCGTCCTGTTGCTGCCCGCGATCCTTGCCGCGGCCTGCCTCACTGGCCTGGCCAGTGCTCAGGAGACGGTGAAGTTCGTCGACAGCGGACAGGGGCTCGACGAGGACTCTTGTTCTGTGCCGCAATGCGGTGATGGCGCATGCGATGCGAATGAAACATTCGTGACGTGCCCGGAAGACTGTGCCCCGGGATGCGCAGCCGGTTCGATTCTTGACTGTGACGGGTCCGGGGCATGCTGGCTTGCAGAGTACATTGGAGATGGCTACTGCGACGGCAGTGCTCAGGAGTACTTGTTCGATTTCTGTTGCTACGAGAATGATGGCGGTGACTGCAC
>NYVB01000177.1 GCA_002684315.1 Planctomycetaceae bacterium
AAGGCGTCGACCGTTGAGGTAGGCCTTGAAGGGCATGGGTCGCTTTCCAATCGGCTGGACCTCGAGAAATTCGAGCGTGCCGACACCGCAGGCGATGCGGTGGTCCGAAAGCAACGTGCCCGGAGGCACGGCTTCCGCGGGATCATCGCTCACCCGTACTCTCAGAACCCTGAGACGCTGGCCGTCGAGATCGATGTCACACCCCGGCCACGGAGTCAGTCCATGGATTCGATCACGAATGCGCGAGGCATCATCGCTGAAGTCCACGCTGGATTCGGCTCGTGAGAGCTTCGGCGCCTGACAGACCAGGGTCTCATCCTGCACCACGCCGGAGGTCGTCCCCTGCGCCAGTCCCTGAAGCACGCTCTCGACGGCCGCGGGGCCCAGTTCGGCCAGACGGTCGTGCAACTCACCGGCGGTCTCGAGTGGATCGATCGCAAGGGTGCGAGTCGCGTGCACGTCGCCCGCGTCCATCCGTTGCGCCAGTTCGATGACCGAGACCCCGGTTTCCCGGCAACCGTCGATCATCGCCCGATTGATCGGTGCGGCACCTCGATAGGCCGGCAACAATGACGCATGAAGGTTGAATGCGGGCAGATCTTCGAGCAAGGGCTCACCGATCTTCTGACCGAAGGCGATCACCACCAGCGCATCGGGCCTGAGTCCGCGGATCATCTCGACCACTTCGGACTCATTGATGTTTTCAGGACGGATCAATTCCTTCGATTCGGCCATCGCCCACTCGGAGACGGGCGTCGGCGTGTTCTTGCGAGACCGTCCCGCAGGTCGATCGGGCTGAGAGACCACTGCAAGCAGCTCATGCGCGGCATCGAGGGAACGCAACGTGGGCAGACCGAATGCACCTGAACCGAGAAAGACCAATCGCATGTGGAGACTCCATCAAAGTCGCGGATCAAGCGTGAACGAGACGACTAGCGGCCGACGAGATCCTTGATCGCCCGACGAGCTGCCAGACGATCGATGGGACGCATTCGATCCAGGATCAGAACACCTTGCAGATGATCGTATTCGTGCTGCCAGATACGGGCATGAAAGGCCTCCGACTCGACTTCGAACGTCGCCCCCGTGAGATCCTGGGCTCGAATCCGAACATAGGCCGGACGCCGGACACGTCCGTGGATGTTGGGAAGGCTCAGGCACCCCTCTTCCGCCCATTCCTGCGCACCATCGGTCTCGATGATCTCGGGGTTGATGAAGACCATGTCCTCCTCACCATCCTCACGGGCGTTGCAGACGAAGACCTGCACGGAATGGCCTGCCTGAGGCGCGGCCAATCCGACTCCGTCACTCTCATGCATGATGGTGATCATCTCACCCACCATTCGCTGGAGATCCTCGTCGAAATCGACGATCTTCTCCGTTTTCTGGCGAAGGATCTCGGCGGGATGGATCGTGAGCTTTGATGCTGGAAATGGCATGGGGGCATTCTATTCCTTGGGAGGTCTTCATGTGCAAGGCCCCCTGAGATTGGCGACTTCACCGCCGATCAGGGCTCTTCAGACCTCCGATAGTGATCATCTCTGTATTGCCTCCGCCGCCCTGCTCCTTTACCCTGTCACATCAAGCGAGAAGTCGTCCGTGACCAAACGAGAGGTTGCATCGATGGCGATTCAAGAGCTGTAAGCGGTGCCTGAGGACCGAGGAGCGACACGTGGCATTATTCGGAAAGAAGAAGACCGACGACACCGAGCCCACGCCGGAGGAGCCGACCGGGTTCGTGGCCAAGCCTCAGCAGGCCCAGCAGTGGGTCGCTCAAGCCAAACAGATCGCCGACACCGGGAACTACACGTATGCACTCACCTGTTACGCCTCCGCGGTCAAGCTCGATCCCGCCAGACTCGAGATCCACACGTCGATGTTCGAAGCCGCGGTCGGGCATTTCAGCAGTGGAGGCAAGCCCGTCACCCGCAAGGAGCTGAAGGATGTCGACGGTCCCGGACCGGTGAGCAAGCTCGCCGTGTACGAACTGGCGTGGATGCGTGACATCAACAACTACGCCCTCGCACTGAAGTTCCTCGATCAGGCGAACAAGGCAGGCCAGGAAGAACTCGGACAATGGGTCGCACCCAAGGTCCTGAACATGCTCAAGAAATCGAAGAAGCAGAACAAGGGTGACTACGTCAAGGCACGCAACCTGTTCAGCGGCGCGGGCGCCTGGGATGAAGCCTTCGAAGCCGGCACCATCGCGACCAAGATGGATCCAAGCGACACCGCATTGGTGCAGGAGCTCAAACAGCTCACCGCCCAGCGGGCCATCGTCGCGGGTGGGTACCAGGAAGCCGCGAACGAAAAAGGTGGTTTCCGCAGTGCGGTGAAGGACCTCGACGGTCAGCAGCAACTTGAGGATGAATCCTCGATGACCGGAGGTGCTTCGACCGACCGTGCACTTGATGCGGCACGCAAGGAATTCGAAGCGAAGGACGGCTCCGCCGAAGCCGTGCTCAAGCTCGGCAAGGAACTGCTGAAATCGAACATCGGTGAACTTCGCGAGGAAGCCCGTCAGGTCTACCTCGAAGCCTTCGATCGACTCAAACAGTATCGATTCCGCATGCTGGCCGGCGACCTCATGCTGCAGCGAGCTCAGGAACGACAGAGGCTCGCCAAGCAGGCCGTGGACACGCCTCCCGCGGACGTGCCCGCCGGTGACCTGACCTCCGAACTCGAAGCGGCCGAGGCCGCCCTGATCAAGCTCAAGATCGAAGAGTTCGGCGAACGCGCGAAACAGTACCCCACCGACCGGAACATCAAGTTCCAGCTCGGCAACGTGCAGATCTCCACCGGAGACCACGAAGGCGCGATGGCGAACTTCCAGGACTGCAAGGACGAGCCCAAGTATCGAGTGCATTCCGCCCACCGGCTCGGCAACTGCTTCGCGGCGGAAGGCTGGCACCAGGAAGCTCGTGCCGAATACCTCGAAGCTCTGGAAGCGATCGATGCCACGAACAAGGAACTCGAGCTTCCGATCAAATACGACCTCATGGTCGCCCTGATCGAGCTCGCCAGAGAACAGACCTCCCGCGAGATGGCCGACGAGGCCGCCGAGATCTGCTCCGAGATCGTCCGCAAGGACATCAAGTACCGTGACATCCGTGAACGTCGACGTGAAATCGACGATCTTTCGAAGTCGATGCGTTGACCGCCAACGAGACATCGGGACATGACGAGTCCGATGTGGTCGCGGTGATTCCCGCGCGCATGGCGTCGACCCGATTTCCGGGAAAGCCGCTGGCCTCCGAAACCGGCAAGCCGATGATCCAGCATGTCCACGAACAGGCCTCTCGTGCCACCCTGGTCGACAGGGTCGTGGTGGCGACGGATGACCGGGCGATTCATGACGCGGTCGTGAACTTCGGTGGTGAGGCGATCATGACCTCGGCGGAACATCCCAACGGAACCAGTCGCATCGCCGAGGCGATCGAAGGGATCCCCTGCTCGATCGTGGTGAACGTGCAGGGCGACGAGCCGATGATCGATCCCGAGACGATCGATCTGGCGATCGAAACCCTCAAAAACGACCCCGGCGCCTCGATGGCGACCGTGGCCTGCCCCTTCACCGAAAACGAGGACCCCAAAGACCCCAATCTGGTGAAGGCCGTTCGGGGTGCCGACGGCAGAGCTCTGACCTTTTCACGCAAGGCCATTCCCCAGGCCGGACGGGACGGGTACTCGCAGGCGCATCGACACGTGGGCCTCTATACCTATGAGCGGGACTTTCTTCCGATCTTCGCCGCGTTGTCCCCCACACCCCGGGAAGGACTCGAACGACTGGAACAACTTCGGGCGATCGAGCACGGGCATCCCATCGCCTTGTCCTTCTGTTCCTGGGCCCACCACGGAATCGACACGCCGGAGCAGTATGCCGCCTTCGTTCGGTTGCATGATTCCCAAGTCTGAGGCATCCGAGCGCCCGGGCGACTGGCGCTCCGGCACTCTCCCGTGCTAAGCTTGCCTATGCCCCTCAAACAAAACGATCACGACGGCGCGACTCCCACCAACACTGGTGGTGAAGGCGATTTCCTTGCAAGTTTCGGTCAATCCGGGGGCATGTCGGAGAGCTATTCCCCTGCTCCCGAAGGCTACCAGCCGGGTCGCACGAAGTTCGTGATGGTCATCGGCACCGTGATGAGCGGCCTCGGCAAGGGGATCTTCTCCAGCACGCTTGCGAAACTTCTGAAGGACAAGGGCCTTTCCGTCGCACCGATCAAACTGGAGGGGTATCTCAACATCGATTCAGGGACGCTCAATCCCTACCGACACGGCGAAGTCTTCGTCCTGGATGACGGACTTGAAACCGACATGGACCTGGGCACCTACGAGCGCATGCTCGATCAGAATCTCAGCCAGGACAATTTCCTCACCGCGGGCCAGATCTACACCGATGTCCTGGAGCGTGAGCGTCGCGGTGGGTACCTGGGACGAGACGTCCAGATGATTCCACATGTCACCGGCGAAGTGAAGCACAAGCTGAGACAACTCGCCCACACCGGCAACGGCGGCAAGCCCGTGGACGTCGTCTTCGTCGAAGTCGGTGGGACCGCCGGTGACTACGAAAACGGTTTCTACATCGAAGCCCTGCGCGAACTGGCGTACGAAGAAGGTCCTCAATCGAGCTGCTTCGTCGCGCTGACCTACATCATCGAACCCCAGATTCTCGGTGAGCAGAAATCGAAGGCCGCGCAGCTGGGCATGAAACGCCTCCTCGAGGCGGGCATTCAGCCCTCGATCATCGCCTGTCGGGCGGAGAATCCCGTCACCGATCAGGTCATGGAGAAGATCGGCATGTTCTCGAACGTGCCGCTTTCGCGGATCTTCTCGATGCACGACCGAAAATCTATCTACACGATCCCCGAAGCGATGCGAGGCGCCGGTCTCGACCGACAGATTCTCTCCATCCTTGATCTGCACGAGCGGGTGAATCCGATCGAGGAGGATCGCTCGAGAGCCAGATGGCAGGCCTTCGCGGAATCGATCACCGCTCCTCGACGGCACCGAATCAAACTGGGCATCACCGGCAAGTACGCCGCCCTTCGAGACGCCTACGCCTCCATCGACAAGGCGATCGAGCATTGCGCCACGAACCTCTCCTGCGACATCGACATCAACTGGATCGACACCTCGTCGATCAACAGCACGGAGGATGCCGCCAGAGAACTGGATGGCCTGCATGCCGTCATCGTGCCGGGCGGATTCGGCAGCCGAGGGGTCGAAGGCAAGATCCACTGTGCCGAGTACGCACGGAAGAATCATCTCCCCTACCTCGGCATCTGCCTCGGATTCCAGGTCGCGGTCATCGAATATGCACGGAACGTTCTGGGACTCAGCGAAGCCAACTCCACGGAGCTGGCACCTGACTGCAGTGGAGCGGTCATTTCCGAACTTCCCGAACAGAAGCAGCTCGAAGGCATCATGGGCGGCACCATGCGGCTTGGCGCTCAGGATGTCCAGGTCATGCCCGGCTCACTCGCGGCACGACTCTATGGCGAGGAATCGTCCATTCGCGAACGATTCAGACATCGCTACGAAGTCGAACCGCAGTACATCGACCGTCTGTGCGAAGCCGGCCTGATCTTCAGTGGCCGCCATCCCGAGTATCCGATAATGCAGATGCTCGAACTCCCCAAGGCGATGCACCCCTTCTTCATCGGAGCACAGTTCCACCCGGAACTGACCTCGAGACCGCTGTCTCCGAATCCCATGTTCATGGGGCTGGTCGCGGCAGGCATTCGGCTTTCGGACCCGACCGCGTCATTGAAGGACATTCCGGAACGCTGGTGCCAGAAATCGGATGGCGATTCGGCCTCGAATGGCAAACCACTCGCAGGTACGGCCTGACGATTTGCGATTGGCAAGAGCCCCCGGCAATGGTATTGTGTGCCTCCTCGGTCGCTGGCGAACATTCGGCAGCCTCCGAGACACGCTCAGGCGATATAGCTCAGTTGGTTAGAGCGAGGGATTCATAAGCCCTAGGTCCCTGGTTCGAATCCAGGTATCGCCATTTTCT
>NYVB01000173.1 GCA_002684315.1 Planctomycetaceae bacterium
TGCAGCCATCTGCGTGTATCTTGATGCCGCAGGGCTGGTAGCTCAGTGGTCCAGAGCCCCCGACTCATAATCGGCGAGACCCCGGTTCGAATCCGGGCCGGCCCATTCCCTCACAACGTCGTTCGCTCTTTCGGGCGTGCGATCAGAAACCCCTGCCGGTTCACCTCTTCGATGACCGATGCATCATGCAGTGCCGGATTCGTGTGGTTGAGATGAATGAAACGGATGGATCCCGGCGCATTTCTGACGCGTTCGGCGAAGCGTTCCATCGAATCGATCATCGGTGGGTGTGGAATCATCCTCAGATTGCGACCGGGAATCTCTCGTCCGTCGTAGAAGGTCGCATCGACATAGGCGACGTCGACGCCTTCGAACAGACTGTCGATGAAATCCGGACCGACGGATGGGGCATCCCAGCGATCTATGTCCGGAACAAACAGGACCGTCTTGCTCGGGCCGTGGATTCGATACGCCATCGTGTCGGAGAATTCATCGCGATGCGGAACCGGAACGGGCTCGATCCACAGTCCGGGGAGAATCTCGAACCGGACTCCGGGTTCGAAGGTCCTGAGAACGATCTGCTTGAGTTGGATCAGTTGAGACCAGGGTCCGTTTGAACGGAGGTACTCCGCGAATCGAGGGCTGACATGAACCGGAACGGCATTCGTCGACGCCACCTCGCGACCGAAATGGGCCAACCCGAGATAATGACCGATGTGTGCATGAGTCAACAGAACGCCGTCCACGGGCGATCGCCCCCTCCCACTGACCCCGGCAAGTCCATGAAGCATTGAAATCTGCTCGTCGATTGCGGGAGTGGCTTCGATGAGAAGAAGCTTTTTCGTCCTGCGATCGATGATTCCAAGAGACGCCGGTAATTCGCGCCGCCCACTGGCCCTCGCCTCGGAGCAGCAGGGACGTTCACAGCCGACGTGGGGCATGCCGCCATCCTGAGCTCGGCCGAGAACCACGACTTCGTATTGTGGTTCGGGCATCTCAGCCTGAGATTCCAAATCGACCGATTCATGAGAAGGAACCTGAAGAATCAGGCTTAGAACGACGAAAAGAAGTGTGAAGATGCTCATCAGGACAAGGTACTTGGCTTCTCTTCGATCTGCCGCTTGCCTGAGACTGAAAAGGGGGAGATACTACTACCAGATGCCATGAGGGCCGAATCAAGGAACTGAACCGATGGACCCGACCCGTAGGAAACATGATCGAAACGAACAGACGGCCAATGCCGCCCTGCTCGCGATCATGCTTTTGATCGCATCCGGGGCCACACTCCAGATTCAGACACCAGGCGTTCGCTCGAACACATCCTCGAATCGCATTTCGGTGATACATCGTGCACATGCCACCACTCAGGATCTGCTTGTCTGCAGCCAGGTCTCCTTCGAGACCAAGGCTGAGACGTATTGGAACCCCCGTCCCGGGGATCTCCACGACACCACGCTGTTCGAAGGTCGACAATGCGCCGACGACAGAAAACGTCGAAACCTGCCACCACCTCACCGAGCCTGAGCTCGAAGGCGCCACACGGCGCATCTCATAGACCCAGGTGGAGTCGACTTCCCGCGGAAGATCGACACGCAACATGAATCCCAGAATCTGATCGACACCACTCCACGGTGTCATTTGAAAGGCATCAAGCCATGGCCGTTCCAATCATCGGTAGCGTTTTGAAGAAGACTTTCGGTACTCGCAACGACCGCATGGTCAAGCATTACCTCAGCAGAGTGGCGAAGATCAACGCGCTTGAAGGCGACTACGTCAATCTGACTGACCGGGAATTGAGAGCGAAGACCACCGAGTTCCGCACCCGCGTCCGTGACGGCGAGACCGCCTACGACATGATTCCCGAGATCTTCGCCGTCGCCCGTGAAGCGATGGACCGTTCGGTGGGAATCCGAAACATCTTCAATCCTGCTGAGGAATTCGATCGCGACACGCTTCCCGAATCGGTGCGTGCTCTGTTCGATCAGACCAAGGCAACCATGGAGGGCATCGAGGACGCACCACCGGAAGGCGACCTTGCCGGTTGCTCGGAACCGACTCCTTCGTGGCAGCTGGTCGACATTCCAGTCGAAATCTACCACGCAGTCCGCGAACTCTACCCAGATTCGAAGCCGCCCTTCAGAGCTCGCCCCTTCGATGTCCAGTTGATCGGCGGCGTCGTCCTTTCTCAGGGCAAGATCGCGGAAATGAAGACCGGCGAAGGCAAGACCATTGTCGCCCCACTGGCCTCGTACCTCGCATGCATCGAGGAGAAACAGGTCCACGTGATCACCGTCAACGACTACCTGGTGCAACGTGACCGGGACTGGGTCTTCCCCTTCTATCGAGCGATGGGATTGACCGTCGGGGCCATCCATCCGCAACACATGCAGACTCCGGACGAGAAGAAACTGGCCTACACCTGCGATGCCATCTACGGCACCACCAGTGAGTTCGGTTTCGACTACCTCCGCGACAACATGAAACTGGATGCGCAGATGCAGTTCCAGAAGAAGCATGAATACGCGATCGTGGACGAAGTCGACTCCACGTTGATCGACGAGGCACGAACGCCTCTGATCATCTCCGGCCTGGCCCACCAGACACGACCCAGATACGAACTCGCCGATCAACTGGCACGTCACCTCGTGGACAAGCAGATCGCCTGGACCGCCGCGGATGACAGGGTCAACAGCTGCGAGGTCGCCATCGCGGGACTCGAAGGAGATCTTAGAAACGCTTCGGACAAGTCACTGGCACCAGCCTTGAAGGAGAAGATCGCAGCCAAACGCGAGGAACTCCCGCGACTTGAATCCGAGCGGGATCGCTTCACACAATATTACGAGGTCGAACTGGACAAGAAGAAGGCGACCATCACCGACGAAGGCATCGCTGAAGCCCAGAGGAAGTCGAACATCGGCTCTTTCTACGTCGGTGAGAACGTCGACATGCCCCACCTCATGGAACAGTCGATCAGAGCGCACACCGTCTACCAGCGCGACCGTGACTACGTCGTCGCCCAGGATCAGAACGGTGAAGCGGGAATCGTGATCGTCGACCAGAACACCGGCCGAAAGATGGTCGGCAGACAGTGGTCTGACGGCCTTCATCAGGCGGTCGAGTGCCGGGAAGGCGTTCCGATCAAGGACGAGACCCAGACGATGGCCACCATCACCATCCAGAACTACTTCAAGATGTACGAGCGACTTTCCGGCATGACCGGTACGGCGGACACCGAAGCCACTGAATTCCACGAGATCTACTCGTTGGACGTGATCTCGATTCCAACTAACGTACCCATCCAGAGAAACGACCGGAACGACTGGGTCTTCTCGACCGAAAAGGGGAAATGGGATGCGATCGTGAGTGAGATCTCTCAGTATCACGAATCCGGTCGCCCCGTGCTGGTGGGCACGACCAGTGTCGACAAGAGTGAGATGCTCAGTCGCATGCTGAACAACGAAACCAACATTCCGCACGAGGTGCTGAACGCGAAGCAGCATGAACGTGAGGCGGACATCGTCAAGAACGCCGGCCAGCTCGGTGCAGTCATGATCGCCACCAACATGGCGGGCCGTGGCACGGACATCAAGCTCGGAAGGATCACCAGAGAACAACTTGTCGAGCACTGGAAGCGACTGGACATCTGCCCCCGCGAGGCTCAACCCGACTGGGATGACGACGACATCCTGACCGCGGTCTATCGCCACCTCTGCATGAGACGAGCGGGCATGAAGAAGGAAGACGCACAGAAACTCGATCTCGGGGAGGCTCGCCGAGCGTTCATGCTTCATTGTGCGGATGAGTTGGCTGAAAAGGGACTCGGCCTTCGTATTCCCAAACAGCCGACCTCCGGTGATGCACTTCAGGCCTGGGAGCAGGATCTGGCCGATGGCCTGGACGGTTCCGGCGTCGCGGGCCTCCACAAGCTTCAGATGTGGACCTCCATCGAACAACTGGGTGGCTTGCACATCGTGGGCACCGAACGTCATGAGTCACGCCGAATCGACAATCAGCTTCGAGGCCGAGCAGGTCGCCAGGGAGACAATGGTTCATCGAGATTCTTCCTCAGCCTCGAGGATGACCTGATGAAGATGTTCGCGGGAAAGATCGTGAATACGATCCTGTCGCGCAGTGGTTTCAAAGAAGGCGTGGTTCTGGAAGCAGGCATGCTGACGAAATCGGTGGCTCGAGCGCAGCGCAAGGTCGAGGAACGCAACTTCCAATGGCGCAAGAACATCCTCGAATACGATGAACCCATGGAGTACCAGAGACACTCCTTCTACGGCATGCGACAGCCGATTCTCGAAGGCGAAGGCATCAAGGAACAGATCTTCGAACAACTGGAGAATGCCGTCTGGGAAAGCACTTCGACCTATCTCGGTCCTGACCACCGGAACAGTTGCATCGCCGAATGGATCTCCGAGAACTTCGGAGTCGAGATTCCCAAGGACAGATTCCGCAAGAAGGATCGAGAGGACATCCACCGATTGGTCAACGCGGAGACACGAGAGGATGCATTCTCGCTCATCCGAATCACCTCCACGGAATTCATGCCGGATGATGGAGACATCGAGGACATCGAATGGGCTGGTCTCGCGGAATGGTGCAATGACGTCTACGGTTCGCAGATCACCGGCGAGGAGATCGAGGGATTGTCACGCAAGGAAGTCTGTGAGCGGTTCGACGAGGCGGCTGAGTCGAAATTCGCGAAGATCTCTCTGGAACCTCTGGACAAGTTCCTTGTTCCGGATTTTCAGAAACGAGAGCTCTGCGAGTGGACGAACCGCAAGTTCCTGACTGAACTGACGACCGAGGATCTCAAGGATGACAATGCGGTCGAAGATGTCGCGCCGATCCTCATGAAAGCCATACACACGGTCTATACCGTTCGTGAAAGGGAATACCCGATCACCATGGCGCTTGAGAGGACGAACGTCCAGATGCAGTCGGACCCCAAGGCTGCCGTGACGAACTTCACCAGCTGGGTGAATTCGCGGTACGAGTTGAACTGGTCACCAAACGCACTGCCCTCGGGTGACCCCGCCGAGCTGCGCACACTCCTGATCGAACAATCCGAGAAATGGACTCCGGATCGTTTCAAGAAGCGAGCTGAGATGATCTGCGAGAAGAACACATCGACCGATTCACTCACGAAGTGGCTCTCGGAGAATGCCAGAATCACACTGGGTGAAAAAGAGATCGAAAGCATCGATGATGGTTCGAAATCAATTCTGGAAGTGACCACCACCGCTCTCGAAAAGCAGTTCAGATCGGAGCTCACCCAGTTCGAGCGATGGATACTTCTTCAGATCCTCGATGCCTCGTGGAAGGACCACCTGCACCAGATGGACCAGGTCAAGGATGCCATCGGTTTTCGTTCATTCAGTCAGAAGGATCCACGCATCGAATTCAAGCGCGAAGCCGCTCGACTCTATGACGAGATGCTCTCGGTCGTCGAGGACAAGACGACGGATGTGATCATGCGTGGAAAAATGTCCTATCAAGGCCAGACACCCCCACCAGCGGATGAGCAGGCAGCACCCGCTGAGCAGGATTCGGATACGGAGGCTCAGAGCGCTCGAGGAGCGGTGGCAGCCGTCAATGAGGGGATCAAGACCCAGGCGACCGCCCCCAGGATCGTCAGACCTGCGGCTCAGGTACGGACGAAAAAGACACCAAATGCAGCAGCTTCCTCGGGCAGGACCGCTGTTCAGGCGATCGGCAGAAACGAAGTCGTCGTCCTGATCAATCCTGAAAACGGCGAACGCGAGGAGATGAAGTACAAGAAAGCCAAACCGCTGATCGAGCAAGGCTGGAGGCTGGCGGACGACTGAGGTCGGCTGAGGCCGGGCGGGGTTGATATGGGCGGCAGAAACGCTATCCTCGTATCGCCTTCGTAGCTCAGTTGGTTAGAGCAGCTGACTCTTAATCAGCGGGTCCTCGGTTCGAGTCCGAGCGAGGGTACTTTGTACAGGAACCTCTGCCCTTGGGCGGGGGTTCCTGTCGTTCGAAAAGATGTTCGAGTCTTACCGGCCCCGGATCACCAGCCAGTGCCGACTGATGAAATGACGGAATTGGATCGAAGACTCGAAGAGCTGAAACGGTATCCTCTTGTGATGAGTTCTCTCTCAGCGAATGACCTCCAATCACGATTTGAAGTGTCCGATGCCTCTAAATGAAATGACACGCTGGTTTTTCACTGAATCACGCTTGAGAGAAAGCAATCCATTTCATCGTTTCGAGACCGAGGTGCTGGATGCTCTGGATCACGTCGACGCCGAGATCGATTCCGCCGAGCGTCGCAGAATCAGGACGCTCGTGCTCGAGCGGACCGATCAGATCTTCGAATCCGACCTGAGTTGGGGCCAGAACATCTACAGCCGGGAGAATCTGAGATGGGTCTCGTTCATTGCAGGATACACCCTCGTCGTGCGAGAGAACCTGGAAGAGGCGCAACCGTTTCTTCTCAGTCTTGAAGAGAGGATTCAGACCTTTTCCCGGATTCGTTTTTTCTCCTTGTGGCTTCTCACGGCATGGACCATCATCATTCTGAGGAAGGTGCTGCCGAATAAATCCTACATACGAAGGATCAGGCTTGCCGCCTTGCTCAGGTTGACCTACCTCCCTTTCACCACGCCAGCGAACTGGACGTACGGGCACGACAGCTTCTATGAACGATTCTTCAACGCTCATTCATGCCATGAAATGTGCGAAGTTCTGGCGAAAACGTGCCATCATTGGAAGAAGCTGGCTCGGTATGGGATATGAGCTGATTTCCATGCGATCATAAACAGGGAAGTCGAACAAGAGTGATGACATCCTCTTCAACAGTGCGAAGAGCCGCGGGAGGCTAACGAATTGATAGAGGTCTACACAACGACAATGATTGCCGCGGTGGTGCTCGCCTTGAGTTTCATCGCGTGGGTCGTGAGCCGATCGAAAAGAAAGGCCGTCGTTTCCGAGAAAACACAACAGACATGGACGAGAACAGACGGCCAGATGCTCACGCTGATGGAAGCAGGCAATCTGGTCCTGACGCAGTATGACGCTTCCGGACGTTTGAAATACATCAGTCCGGAGATCAAGCGGATCACAGGAATTGGATCGGTAGACTTCATTTCCGAGAGGCGCCGACTGAGTGAGCTGGTGCACCCTCAGGATGCGGAAGCCCTCGAAAGTCTAGAGGATGCGAGAAAAAGCGGTGATGGTGAACACGCCGACATCGATTGCCGGATACGGGATCAGCGCAACAACTGGCACTGGCTTCACATCCAGCAGAGACGAATCGTTGAAAGGAATGCAATCGTGGGGTTCGAGACCATCTCGGTCGATTACACCGCTCTGGCTGAACTGAAGGCACAACGAAAACGCGCGACAAAGCTGCAGAACCTGTGCACCCAGATACTCGAATCGTTTCTTTCGACGGATGACACCCGAGCCACCTTGAACAGGAATCTGGAGCGGATCGCCGAAGAACTCGAGATCACCGAAGCCACCATCCATGACTTCGAGAATGCTGATGAAACCAGTCTGCTGGGGAGTTGGCCGGGCACGGACCCCACGTCATCGAGATTGACAGCTCGACCGCTCACGGCCTCGGAAAGCGAGCAAGTCCGAGCCGCCTGCGAGAGTTTGACACCAATTCGCTTCGGTACGGATTCAGGACATGCCGAAGACCGAACTGCGGCGCTGTGCGCCGACGATCGAATGCTGACCGGCGTCATCGTTCCAGTGCAGGTCATCGGAGAACTCTCACTTGTGCTGACCTTCGTCAGAGATCAACACAAAGCATGGCATGCAGATGAGATCTCGGCGCTTCAGCTGATCGCCCAATCGATTTCCCGCAGACTCGAGAGGGAACGCGCCGTCCAGGAAAGAACGCATTTCGACGAGATCACCCGAGGGCACGAACGTTCCGAGATCATCGCTCACCTTGCCTCGGGAATCGCGCATGACTTCAACAACATCGTCTTCGCGATCTCAGGTCGGGTCCAACTGCTGCAACGACGGACCGAAGACCCGAAGACCAACGAGTCGCTGAATGAAATCCAGATGACGTTGAAGGGCGCCAAAGGTCTCATCGGAGCTCTGCTGGCGATGCACAAGGGCTCTCCCAGACCCACCGGTCGGGTTCGAATAGGTCCTGAGGTCAAGGCCGTGATGGCCATGATCAGAAGACTCATCCCGAGAAGGATCGAACTGACTCTGGATGCTCACGGCATCGGTGACGTCGAAGTGGAACTCGGGGCGGAATCTCTGCACCAGATTCTGATGAATCTGATCATCAACGCACGAGATGCCATCGACAACAAGGGCCGTATCGCCATCACCATGTCTCGAACGGTCGATAGACAGGACATTCCAATGCTCACCATCGTCATCGATGACGATGGGCCCGGCATCCCGGAATCAAGACGCGCGGAAGTCTTCCAACCCTTCGTCACTTCAAAGTCCTCGGGGCGTGGTACCGGGCTGGGACTTTCCATCGTCCAGCGTGTCATTCAGGAGTCTGGCGGAGAGATTTCACTCGAAAACGCACCGATGGGAGGACTCAGGGTCCACATCGGTCTTCGAATCGCCTCTGGTGGAAATGCTCCGGCACCTGACTTCGGAGCTGTTCGCCAACCGAGTCCCGTTCCCCTCAAGAAACCACTCAATAAAGTCCTGATCGTCGAGGATGACGAAACGATCAATGCTCTGCTCACACGATTCTTTCAATCGATAGGAGTCGCCGTGACCAGCCACAGCGATGCGCGTGATGTTGAAGCCTCCCTCCGTGAAACGACTCCCCCGTTCGATGTCCTGGTGATGGACATCGACCTTCCGTACAAGACCGGAGTGGAATGCATCAAGGAGATACGAGGTCAGGGACTCCAGACTCCATGCGTTCTGATCACCGGTGGTTTGTCTGAGAAGCCGGAGGGAATCAGGAATCTGGGGTTTCTGAGAAAGCCTTTCGAGATCGATGAGCTCGAAGCGATCTGTCATTCCATGATCGAAGACTCGCACTCGGACTGAAAAGACCAATCAGAAAACGCTCTCTCACTCGACTGTCTTGAGGTGAGAGAGATACCACAGCGCCAGGCGGACTCGATCGTGAACATCAAGCTTGTTCATGATCGATTGCGTGTGTTTTTCAACGGTTTTCACCGAGATATGAAGAAATACGGCGATCTCCTTCTTCGAATATCCCTTCGCGACGTATTCCAAGGTCTCCCACTCTCGTGTCGAGAGCGTCTCGGAGCGGGAGGAGATCTGACCTGTATTCATCTCCACGAGGCGCTCTTCGATGATGGGAGAGAAATATCTCTTGTTCTTCATCACCTGACTGATCGCATCCAGGATCAGCAAGGCATCATCGGCCTTGCTGAGATAGCCCTTTGCATTCACCCGCAGCGCTGAGGCGATGTCATGGTCCTTGTAGTTTCCGGAGAGAAAGATGATCTTCACGTTGGGGCTGAGCCTGCAGATCTCTTCGGCTGCATGAAAAACGTCGAGCCCGGGCATTTCGACATCGAGGATGAGGATGTCGGGCTTGTTGTTGACGACCGAATCAATCGCTTCCGAGGCGGTTCCTACGGCATCAAGGACCTTCAGGGACAGTTCTTCTTCGAGTGCGTCGCAGAGGAATGTGCGCTGGCTGGGATGATCATCCGCAATGACGATGGAAGTGGTTTTCAAGATCTCAGCCCCTTTAAAGACAAAGTCTACCACCCGGAAGTTCATTACAAGATGTACGAAATCGAAAAAAACAAGCCTTAATGACTCTCAACAGGCATTTTCACGCCATGCATGCCACATTGGGGTAGGTAACCCATAGAGGAAAGGAGCTTGAAGTGATTTTATAGAGTGTCAGGAAGATTTCAACGCTCCAACAGCGGGTTGTCCTCCGACTGAATTCTCATCTGTCCATGACGCCCACCGTCAGAGAATTCGAACAAGACATCGCCAGGAGCACCGTCCATGATTCAAAATGAAGAAGAAACAAGAGAAGACTTCGTAATGAGGCTTTTCGAGGCTTACTACACCCGAGTGTTCGCCTTCACGCGAAAATGTGCTCCACAGGACGTCTCCGAGGATGTGACCCAGGAAGTCTTCGTGCGCCTCTTGCAGCACCCGAGACTTGAAGAAATGGATCTTTCGGTCAGTTATCTGATCAAGGTCGCACACAACTTGCTCCGTAGGCGTCATGCACGAAGTACGAGGCTTCGGGAGCTCATTGAGACCGCAGTCACTGATGACATCGTTCAGCGCCATGGTCGCCAGGGCCCACGCTCCAGGACTCCAGTCGAAGATCGAACGCAGAATTTTCGGATTGATGATGCAATGGAACAGCTCAGCATGGACGAGCGCGATGCGATCCGAATGATCATTCAGGACGGAAAAAGCTACACCCATGCCGCCGAAGCTCTTGGGGTGACAGTCACGACGATCAACAACTGGAAGCATCGCGGTCTCTCCAAGCTCAAGAAGCTCACCCAACCCAATTCAAACATGCCCAAACCCAATACCGCGATTGGGTGATCACGGCTCCAGACGACTTTCAAATCTTCTCTCTCTTGTCTCCACCCTCCGGGGATGGAAACCTTTCCGGCAGCCGGCGTCCAGACGGCTGCTGGTTTTTTTTTCATGGCAGGCATTGACTTGTAGCCATGGCTACATATTATGTAGCCATGGCTACAAAGAATAAGACGCTCGACCAGGAAGCCGATGTCTTCCGCAAGACTCGCCAAGACCACTCGAGCGAAATCGCGGAAGACTATGTCGAGGCCATCGCGCAACTGCATGCCGAGGAGGGTTCCTGCAGAGTCACCAGACTTGCGAAACGTCTCGGTGTCTCTCACGTGACGGCCAACAGGACAGTCACGCGCTTGGTCGCCCGCGGTCTCGTGACGACCAGCCCCTATCAACCGATCGAACTGACTGAGCTGGGAAAGACGCTCGCCGAGACGGCGAGAGTTCGACATGAAATCGTCTTTCAATTCCTCGTCGCACTCGGCGTTCCGGAAAGCACCGCAAATGCCGATTCCGAAGGGATAGAACACCATTGTTCCACCCCGACACTTGATGCGATGAAACACTTCTGCATGAAACGGAAAAAATAGAATGTTCCAAAAGACAGGCCTCGCGGCTTTTTTAACAATGCCAATCCTGATGGTGATGACGCTTTGCTTGCAGAGTTGTGGGAGTTCGAAAGGGCAGAACGAACAATCACAAGCGGACGGTGGCACGCCACCGCTGGAGGTCGTCACGACGACGGGAATGATCGCGGACCTGGTACGCAGCATCGGTGGTGAGGCGGTACGCGTTCAAAGCCTGATCGGAGTCGGAGTCGATCCCCACTTGTACAAGCCCACTCGTGATGATGTCGCAGCCCTGCTTGGCGCGCAGATCATTTTCTTCAATGGTCATCACCTCGAAGGCCGGATGGGTGAAGTCATGAGGCGAGCAGGCGAAGATCGCCCCACCATCGCCATCACGGAGACAATCGCCTCGAATGAACTCCTCTACCCTGACGGCGTTGATGATCACCCGGACCCGCATCTCTGGCTTTCACCCAGACTCTGGGGAGCATGTTCGGAAGCGGTCCTCGAGGGACTCACGAGTCTGCGAGAGAGCGACGCCGAGATGTTCAAAGCGAATCATGACAAACTGCTCGAGAAATGCGATCAGCTCGAAAGATCCGGCCGAAGCGCGATCGCATCGATTCCGTCCGAAACAAGGGTGCTGATCACCAGCCATGATGCATTCAGCTATTTCGGACGTGCATTCGACATCGAGGTTCAGGCCATTCAAGGAATCACAACTGAAAGCGAAGCAGGCCTGGCTGATCTTGAAGCCCTGGTGACGCTGGTCGTCGAACGGAACATTCCAGCCGTCTTCATCGAGTCAAGCGTCCCGCGCCGAAGCATACAAGCCTTGATCGAAGGCGCGGCGGCGAAAGGCCACGATGTCGTCATCGGAGGTGAACTCTTCAGTGATTCAATGGGCCCGGAAGGCAGTCCGGAAGGCACCTGGGTGGGCATGGTCATGCATGACATCCAAACCGTCACCAAAGGCCTCGGGGGGACCGTCGATGCTGAAGCGGCCGTGGAGAGCACTGAACCGAAATGAGCAGAAAAGAGATCCTCAGAGAGCCTCGAGCCGAGCACTCGCCTGACGCCCCACTTTCGATTCATGCAATGACGGTCGCATACGAACGCCGCCCCGTATTGTGGGACATCGATGTCGACATTCCTCCCGGCTCGCTGGTCGGTGTGGTCGGCCCGAACGGAGCTGGAAAGAGCACACTGATCAAGGCCGCACTCGATCTGGTTCCGAGGCTGAGTGGCCATGTGCAGATGTTCGGTCGGCCCTATGCGGTGCAGCGTGAACGTGTCGCCTATGTGCCACAGCGTGAGTCCATCGACTGGGATTTTCCGGTGAGCGTTCTGGACGTGGTGTGCATGGGCCTCTATCACACGCTCGGGATGCTTCGTCCGGTCAATCGACGAATCAGACGGAGGGCACTCCACGCACTCGAGGAAGTCGGACTCGCGGAATTCGCCGGGCGCCAGATCTCGCAACTTTCCGGCGGCCAGCAACAACGCACCTTCCTGGCGAGAGCACTCGTTCAAGAGGCAGACCTTCACCTCATGGATGAGCCATTCGCCGGCGTCGATGCCTCGACGGAACAGACCATCGTCACCCTTCTGCGAACATTGCAGGCTCGAGGACGCACCACGGTCGTGGTCCACCATGACCTTCAGACGGTCTCAGAGTACTTCGACCATGTCCTGCTCCTGAACACACGCGTGGTGGCATTCGGACCCACCGCGGATGTCTTCACACCTGAGAACATCGAAGCGACTTATGGTGGCACACTCACGCTGCTCGATCATGCCTCGAATGCTCTCGCCGGACATTCACAAGGGGTCGGTCGCTGATGAGCGCGCTCCTGCCCACGACCGAAACGACTTTTCTCGACCTGTTGTTCCTGTCGAACTGGAACACCCGCGTGGTGGTTCTTGGCGTCACCGCTCTGGGGATGGCCGGTGGAGTCGTGGGCTCTTTCATGCTCCTCAGACGCCGAGCGCTTCTTGGTGACGCCCTCAGTCACGCGACCCTGCCAGGAATCGTGCTTGCCTTTCTTCTGGCATCGACCATGGGATTCGGCGCGAAATCATACGGCGTGTTGCTGCTTGGAGCGACGTGCTCCGGTGTTCTCGGGATCATCGCCGTCCACTGGCTGACCAGAGCAGGAAGGCTTTCCGAGGACTCGGCGCTTGGCGTGGTCTTGAGCACTTTCTTCGGTGCCGGCGCGGCTCTTCTGGGGCTTGCACAACAGGAGACGACCGCGAGCGCCGCCGGGCTGGAGACGTTCATCTACGGAAAGACGGCGTCAATGCTTGTGCTTGACGCCATGGTCATCGGCATCACTTCGCTGCTCACGATCACGACATGCATCGTCTTCTTCAAGGAGTTGCGACTGATCTGTTTCGATCAGAACTACGCTCGTGGACGAGGGATGAAGACCGGCGCGTACGACCTTCTGCTCATGGCAATGGTGATCGCAGTGGTCGTGGTTGGCCTCCAAGCCGTGGGTCTCGTGCTCGTGATCGCGGTTCTCGTGATTCCACCGGCAGCCGCGAGGTTCTGGACCAACCGGACGGGCCGCATCCTTCTCACGGCAGGCGTTCTTGGCGGACTCGGCGGCTGGACCGGAACCCTGTCAAGCGCGCTGGCCCCGGATCTTCCTGCCGGAGCGATGGTGGTCCTCGCACTTGGTGCCTTCTTTCTCATCAGCCTCGTCTTCGGACGGCAACGAGGGCTGCTTCGTCGCGCGCTGCGTCTGCGGCGGCGTTCACGCTCGATGGAACGTGAACACGCCCTTCGCTCGATCTGGGAAAGCCTTGAACATTCAGGATTGGACGTCTGCAAAGAGGCGGAGATCACCGAGCGTGGCGGTTGGGCGAACTCCAACAGCTGCCAGAGATTGCAACGAGCAGGGCTGATCATGACCGCGAAGACCGGGTCTGATACCGAGATCCGTCTTTCTCCAACAGGCGAAAGAAGTGCAGTCGCTGTCGTGCGGCGCCACCGACTTTGGGAGCACTATCTGCTGCGTCGAGCAGATTTCGACGAGGACCACGTCGACCGTGGTGCCGACGACCTGGAACACCTGCTTCCGCTCGAGCTGCTTGATGAACTCGAAAAGGAATTGAACACCGAACCGGGTTCGATACCACCGAGCCCACACCCGATCATGCGCAATGCCTCCCGTCGGTATGGAGGCCTGCGACGATGACGCAATGGAGTCTGTTCTTCGATGGCTGGATCATCGCCATTGCTGCGACCTGCGCGGTGGCCTGTGCGCTGCCTGGCTGTTTTCTGGTGCTTCGTCGCATGAGCCTCATGGGCGACGCCATCAGCCACGCGGTCCTGCCCGGTATCGCCATCGGCTTTCTGCTCACAGGCTCACGATCGAATGGAATCATGTTCGCAGGGGCGATCGTCGCAGGATTTCTCACCGCATTCTTCTCGCAATGGCTGAAGCGGTTCGGACGCGTGGACGAAGGTGCCGCGATGGGCGTGGTCTTCACGACCCTCTTCGCGATCGGACTGCTGCTGATCGTCCGGGGGGCTGACTCCGTGGAGCTCGACCCCAGCTGCGTTCTGTACGGCGCTCTTGAATTCGCACCGCTCGATCTCGTCGCGCTTCCCCTGTTGGATGGCGTCAAGGTGCCCCGTGCGTTTCTCATGGTGGCGATGGTGCTCATCATCAATCTGGTGATTTTGGCCATCTGGTTCAAGGCATTTCGAATCGCTGCATTCGATCCGGAGCAGGCCCGGGCACAAGGCATGCGTCCGGATCTGATGCATCACCTTCTGATGGGGATGACGGCGGTGACCACGGTGGCTTCATTCGAAGCGGTCGGGAGCATCATCGTGGTGGCGATGATCATCGTTCCGGCGGTCTGCGCACGTCTCTTCGCGACGAACCTGATCAGCATGCTCTGTCTTGCCTCATTTCTGGCGCTGACGTCCGCGTTCCTGGGCCACCTCGGAGCGGTCGAACTTCCGCACCTCGTGGGATACGGGTCGGTGCCCACTTCGGGCATGATCGCCGTCATCGGTGGTTGCCTGCTCTTCGGAGGCATACTCATCAATCCCACCCATGGCGTGGTCCCCAAGAGCATCCGGCGCTGGCACTTTCGTTTCCAGACGACCACCGAGGATCTGCTGGCCCTCGCCTGGCGCCTGGAGGAACGTGGCGCACAGAGTTCGGCTCGAGTGCTCACCCACGATCTGACGACGGCTCGTCAAGTCTCCCGACTCGAAATAGCCTTGAGCCTGCGACAGCTGTTGAATCAGGGAGAACTCAAAAGAGAGGAGGATCTCATCTCGCTGACGGAGGCAGGTCGCAAGCGCGCAGCCACGCTGGTTCGATCCCACAGACTCTGGGAGGCATGGCTCGCAAAGAGCGCCGGTCTTGCACCGGACCATGTCCATGACACCGCGATGCGACTGGAGCATGTCACCGATGATGCGATGCTCGAACAACTGGCGAGGGAGACCGGGACGCCCGTCACCGACCCGCATGGCCGCAAGATTCCGGAATGAACCGAGGGGTTCGCAGCCGATGGTTCAGCCGGCACCACGGAAGAGCCAGAGATACAGAAACACACCCAGGACCACGATGCCGATGAAGGCATACCAACGCCTCATCATGTCACTGGTCAGCGGATGGCGTCGCTGGGCTCCTTCGGGGATCCAGCTGTGGCAGGAAGGGCAGATGTCGGCGAGATCTGAGATCTCGGCCCCGCATTCAGGACAGAAACCAAGGGATGAATCCACTCCACCGAAACGCCGGATGTCATCCTCACTGGGGCCTTCGTTCTGTTCGAATCGTCTGGGCATGACCCGACTATACTCACCCACAAGTCGAAACGTACCCACTGTCTCACCGGATGTCCTCAGAACGGAAAATCATCATGCCACCAGCCAATTCAACCATGCTTCCACTGGGCACCATCGCACCGGACTTCACACTCCAGGCCGCCGACAACGGCGCCCATGAACTGAACGGCTGCCTCGGACCGAAGGGAGTGCTCGTCGTGTTCATGTGCAACCACTGCCCGTACGTGAAGCACA